>CAYRBS010000121.1:0-7230 GCA_964422335.1 uncultured Mariniphaga sp.
ATGAATTCGTTCCTATTTTTTGGAGATGTTTTGCCATTTGGATTAAAATATACGGCATCGATTCCAAAATTAAGTGCCCCCACCACGTCCACCTCCCAATCGTCGCCCACCATCAAACTGCCCGCTTTTTTTGCATTGGCCGATTTCACAGCATACCCGAACATTTCTTTCCCAGGTTTGGGGACTTTAACCTCTTCTGAAATAAAAACCTTTGTAAAATACTTTTTCAATCCGGTTACTTCGAGCTTTTTATGTTGAACTTCCCGGAATCCGTTGGTAATAATAAATAAGGAATAGCCTTTCTTTTTGAGGTAGTCCAGCAAATCAACGGCCCCGTCGATAAGTAATTTTTGCCCGGGCATTTTGGCCAGGTAAAATGCATTCATTTCAAGCGGGTCGATGCCCCGGACGTTCAGCTCATCAAAAGTCAACCCAAACCGGAGCCGCTTCAATTCATTTTTCACCACATTGCCCTTTCTGTAATCGCCCCAAAGCCGGTGGTTGTGTTTTGAATAGGTTTTGAAAAAATGCCGGAAGTCAACACCCTGATTCTCCAATTTGAAATAAGTAAAAGTTTCATGCATGGCCCGGAAGGAATTATTTTCGAAATCCCACAGGGTGTTATCGAGGTCGAAAAAGAGGTGGGTATATTTTTTTTTAGGCATACGCAACAAGTTGTCAAAATCTTTCACAAAAAAAATCCAGCAAGAAGCGACCGGGCCACGCTTTCCTAAATGTTGTCTTTTTCTATGGCGTGTGCCTTCTTCGGGCGCCCTTCCACCACCATTACAATTTCCCCTTTCGGAGGATGCTGGGTATAATATTCCTGAAGTTCAGCCAACGAAGCCCTTTTAATTTCTTCGAAAAGTTTTGAGAGTTCGCGGCAAACACATGCTTTTCTTTCTTCGCCAAAATATTCGGCTAACTGCGACAGGGTTTTTACAAGGCGGAATGGCGATTCATAAAATATCATTGTGCGGGGCTCATCTACAAGTTGGAGCATGCGTTTTTGACGGCCTTTTTTCTGGGGCAGGAAACCTTCGAAAACAAAACGATCGGCAGGCAGGCCCGAAACGGCCAGCGCGGGAATAAGCGCCGTGGCGCCGGGCAGGCATTCCACTTCAATTCCCTTTTCGGCACAATCCCGTACCAGTAAAAACCCGGGATCGGAAATACCGGGGGTGCCCGCATCGGAAATCAGCGCCACCTGTTTTCCCTCCTGTAATTTCGAAACGACTGCTCCCAGCGTTTTATGTTCATTAAACTTATGGTGCGGGGTTAGTTTTTTGTCGATTGACAAATGGTTCATCAGTTTGGAAGATACGCGGGTGTCTTCGGCCAGAATCACATCGGCATTTTTCAGCACTTCGATGGCCCGCAACGTGATATCGTCGAGGTTGCCAATGGGTGTGGGCACTAAAATAAGTTTTCCCGGATTATCCATTTTAAAGGGTCCCAATAAATCTATTTATCGACTGTATCCTGAAACCTGCGTTTCACCAGGTTCACAAATTTCAGGCTGGTTTCGTTTTTTTTCCACTTGAAATTATTACGCAGGTATTCGACTGCCTCTTTAATATCTTTGGAAGAATCGAGCGTTTTTACCGCTTCCATAAATTTTTCATTGTCGCCCCCAAACAGTTCGCGAATATACTGGAAGCGATCGTTTATACCAATGGCCGCCTGAATGCTGCTCACCGGTCGGTTCGACAGTTTAAACTCCAGCTTGTGCTGATCGGTGATAAGGTCGTTTATCGATTTTTCTTTTAAAAAACTATCGCCCAACCGCGAATTTGCCTGCGTTTTTCCCGCTTCTTCCTCCAGCATTTCACCGTCGTCTTCCTTTTCTTTTTCATTTCCTGCCACAGACTCTTCTTCCTCCTTTTTTTCAGAAACATCCGAAGCTGAATCGCTGCCGTTCACTTTTTCCTGAACAGGTTCCGGTTCCGGGGGTTGAATTTCCTCCCGGGGTTCGTTCACGGGTTCTTCATCCGGCTGAACCTCTTCCCGTTCACGGGACATTTCTGTCAATTCTTTCTTCTTCACTTCCATTTTTTCATTTTCCCCGGGAACTTCCGCCGGGGCAACCTCTTCCCTTTCGCCAAGCAACTGCAACAATTGCAAAACCCCTTTGGCGCGGGTGTGTATAAATTCCGTTTCAAGGGCATCGAAACGCCTGCTCGATTTCATATCGGCAATCAATCCCTCGAGTTCCTCCATGTCCTTCAGCAAAATTTTTACAAGTTTTTTATTTTCCATTCTTTGCCGGGCTATTGTTTTTAAAGTTTAATTTTGCAAAAATACTAATTTTAATTTCTTATTCAGCGAACGTTACATGTTTATTGAACAGGATATAAACGGTCATAAAAGACAAGGCAGCATTGAGGCGATAGCCGGTTCGATGTTCTCCGGAAAAACCGAAGAACTGATACGCCGGCTGAAACGCGCCCGGTTTGCCCGGCAAAAGGTGGAAATCTTTAAATCATCGGTTGACGTTCGTTTTTCCGAAACCGAAGTTGTGTCGCACGATGAGAATATCATCCTTTCCACGCCGGTGGAAAACTCATCGAATATTTTACTGCTCTCGGGCAATGTAGATGTGGTAGGCATCGACGAAGCACAATTTTTCGACAAAGGGTTAGTAGATGTGGTGGCAAAACTGGCCAACATGGGCACCCGGGTGATTGTGGCCGGACTCGATATGGATTTTAAAGGGGCGCCGTTTGGCCCCATGCCGGGAATTATGGCAGTTGCCGATCATGTAACGAAAGTACATGCCATTTGCGTTCGGTGCGGCAGCATTGCCCAGTTTTCGCACCGTACTTCTGAAAAAGAACAAGTAGTACTGCTGGGCGAGAAAGATACCTATGAGCCGCTTTGCCGCAGTTGTTTCCTGAAAGCCCAAACACCCCCCTCCCCAAAAGGAAAGCCTGAAGGAGAGAAATAAAAGAATAAAAATGATTGAATTCTCCGTAACTGAAATAGCGCAAATTATTAACGGGAAGATATTTGCACCGGCCGGTTTTTCCGATCGGCAAATCGGGCAGGTTGTAACCGACAGCCGATCCTTTTTGACGGGCAGGGATGTTTTATTTTTTGCACTGAAAGGGCCGCGAAACGACGGACACAACTATATTGGCGACTTAATTAAAAAAGGGCTGAATGCTTTTGTGGTTTCCAATACTGAAGCCATTACTCCGGAAGCAACCTTTATTTTGGTGGAAAATACCACCGCCGCCCTTCAAAAACTGGCCACCCACAACCGGAACAGGTTTCATTACCCGGTAGTGGGGATTACCGGCAGCAATGGCAAAACAATTGTAAAAGAGTGGCTGCACGAAATCCTTTCAGAAGAATTCAGGGTGGTTCGCAGCCCCAAAAGTTATAACTCACAAATTGGCGTGCCTCTTTCGGTCCTGCTAATGGACAGCCACTTCAACCTTGGTATTTTTGAAGCGGGCATTTCGCAGCCGGGCGAAATGGAAAAACTGGCTCCCGTTATTCAGCCCGAAATTGGTATTTTAACCAACATAGGCGATGCCCACCAGGAGAATTTTCAATCGAAAAAACAAAAAACGCTGGAAAAGCTAAAGTTGTTTAAAGGGGCCAAAAAGCTGGTTTTTTGTGACGACAACGCTGAAACAGCTTTCTTAACCCGCCAATTCTGCAGCCAACATCAGGTTGAACCCATAAGCTGGTCGTTTAAAAGCCACCAGGCCCTTATCCATTTTGCAAAACGTTCGGAGAACAGTTCCACTACGCTCGATGCCAGCATAAAGGGGGAAAAACACCGGTTTACAATTCCGTTTACCGATACGTCGTCGGTTGAAAATGCATGCCACTGTTTTGCGGCAGCTTTTGTTCTTACAAAACAACCTCAAAAAGTTTTACCGCGGTTTGAACAACTGGCGCCGGTAGCCATGCGCCTCGAAATAAAACAGGGAATCCATAACTGCCTGCTCGTTAACGACTACTACAACTCCGACCTGGCTTCGCTTTCCATTGCCCTCTCGGTGTTGAACCAACAGGCGAAAAAAGGCCACCTGAAAAAGCAGGTTATCCTTTCCGACATCCGGCAAACCGGGATTCCTCAACAGGAACTGTACCGGCAAGTCAACCAACTTCTGGAACAATGGAAAATTGATGAACTGATTGGCATCGGCCCGGAAATTTCGGCACATTCCGATGTTTTTGCAACACAAAAAACTTTTTACCCTTCCACCGGTTTTTTTGAAAAAAATTTCCGAAGCCACTGGTTTTCAGATTCCACCATTTTGATTAAAGGAGCCCGGGTATTCACCTTTGAAAAAATATCCGCACTGTTGCAGCAAAAGGCCCATCAAACTACACTGGAAATCGACTTGAATGCATTGGTACACAACCTGAATGTTTTCCGGAGTTTGCTCCGGCCTTCCACCAAAATAATGGTGATGGTGAAAGCCTTTTCATACGGAACAGGCGATGTGGAGATTGCCAAACTGCTGCAATTCCAAAACGTGGACTACCTCGCTGTGGCCGTAGCAGATGAAGGGGTGGCACTCCGACAGGCCGGAATCCAGACTCCCATTGCTGTTATGAATCCCGAAGAACACAGCTTTCAGCATTTAATTGATTACCACCTGGAACCAAATATTTACAGCCTGGAATTATTGGAAAAATTCACAAAGGCAGTGGCCCAAAATGCACTGCAACAGTTTCCCATCCACCTGAAACTGGAAACCGGGATGAACCGGTTGGGTTTTAAATCCGATGAAGAAACCGACCTCATGCTTCAGCAACTAACGAAGGAAGACCGGCTTAAAATTGTTTCCGTTTTCTCTCACCTTGCCACCGCCGATGAGCCGGCTTTCGATGCATTTACCCGGGAGCAATTCAGGCATTTCGATGCCCTTTCGGGCAAAATAACCGGCAGGTTTTCTTATCCAATCTACCGGCACATTTTAAATTCTGCAGGCATCGAACGATTTCCTGAAAAGCAAATGGAGATGGTCCGGCTGGGAATTGGATTGTATGGGATCTCGGTTACCGGATTGCCGCTTCAACACATCAGCACCTTTAAAAGTATTATTTCGCAGGTGAAAAAACTTAAACCCGGCGAAACGGTGAGTTACGGGCGAAAAGGGAAAATTACACGCGAAAGTGAAATTGCCGTTGTGCCCGTGGGATATGCCGATGGCCTCAACCGGAAGCTGGGAAACAGCAACGGTTCGGCATTTGTAAAAAAGCACCGGGTGCCCATTGTGGGAAATATCTGTATGGATATGCTTATGCTTGATGTAACAGGGTTAGATGTGTCGCCCGGGGAAGAGGTGGAATTTTTCGGCCCCAATATTTCAATTTCAGAAGTTGCAGAAAATATCGATACCATTCCTTATGAAATCCTGACAGGTATTTCGCAGCGTGTAAAAAGGGTTTATCTGCAGGAATAAAAAACGGCTATCCCAGTTTACTGATACGGTCCAGCCGGTGCGAATCCAGGATTTTTATTTTTCGCCCGTCAATGGCAATCACCCGTTCATTGGCAAAGGTTGACAAGGTACGTATGGCATTGGATGTGGTCATGTTCGACAAGTTGGCAATGTCTTCGCGCGAAAGGTAAACTTTCAGGGTAGTGCCGTCGTGTTCAAACCCATATTCATCTTTCAGAAGAAGAAGCGATTCAGCCAGCCTTCCACGTATATGCTTCTGGGTCAGCGTAACAGTTCTCGAGTTGGAAAACCCGAGTTCACTTGCAAGTTTCCGGATAATCCGGTACGAAAAGTTATTGTTTTTAAGTGCCTTATTTATAATAAAATCAGGGTTGACGGTACAAATGGTTGCTTCTTCAATGGTTACAGCAGAAGCAATATGGTTCTCTTCGGCAAAAAGCGCCCTGAACCCAATGATTCCCATCGGTTTGGCCATACGAATAATTTGCTCACGGCCTCCTACCCCTTCTTTAAAAATTTTCACTTTCCCGTTAACAAGCATCAAAAAACCATTGGGCTTATCGCCTTCCTTAAAAACAAATTCATTTTTTTTATAATGAGCCAACGACATATTTTGCTCCAGCTCTTCCTTTTCCTCTTTGTTTAAAAGGTAGAATATAGATTCCGGATTATCGAGAATATCTTTTATCCCCTGCTCTAAGTTTAACATATAGTGTTTAATAACATGTTTTATAGCATCAAAGTTAAAAATTTTGTGAAAATTATCTTCTTTTTTTAAGGTTATTTTAGGAAGTAATACGCTTACATCACAAACACATATAAAATTTTCGGAGATATTACCTTAAATCCATGCTTGGGGTGCTAATTTTCAGCCTGTAATTTTTCTTTTCTGTTGCTTTTTCAAATTAACAAATTCAATTTTTGTTTTTTGGAATTAACATTTTATATTTTTGCTATTTCAAAAACCGGAGAAAATATATCTCCAGAATACCAATCTTTCCTGGTTATTGTCGGAAAAAAACCCGGTACCGGTAATTTAAGAGAAACCTTTTTTTTCAGTCAGACTGAGGTGAGGCATCGGGTTAATTCGTCAAGATTTGGTGAGTTCACCCTGGATGATGCTTATACATTCGAAATTGGAGGCCCCTCAAAAACGACGGAGCAAATAAGGGGAATTCCCAATGCGTACATCGCGGCTGACGGGATAAAAGGCGGTAGCGGAAAAAAAATACCCCTTTGGCTTTTGGGTTTTTTATACTGATCTGCTTAAAATGATTCCTGTTCCTCCTCCTGCAGATGAAACGACCGGTCCCCAGGCTACTGTCAACAGCGACAATAACATTCATAGCAGTCAGCCGTAACAATAACAAAAAAAAGAGTGATTTTATTTACCAAAAAAGCCGACCGTTATTATGAACTTCAATGAATTACTGAATTTATACCGGACTTTGTTAGCTGAGAACAAGCAGTTGAAAGAAAAAATAAAACAGCTTGAATTGCTTATCGTAAATGCGGATGAAAATTCATGTGAGAACAAAGCAGCAGTTATAAAAAATTTCAATAAACCGGACAAAGCTGGTAGCTTCCAGGAGGAAATAAAAACAAAGCGTATTACCAAAAATTCATCTCCATTTCAAAAGATTGAACTATTTGCATCACTTTTCAAAGGCCGGGAAGATGTTTTTGCAACCCGATGGGAAAACAGCAAAAAAGGAACTTCCGGTTATTCTCCTGCCTGTGGCAATGAATGGGCTCCGGGGGTTTGTCAAAAACCGAAAGTTAAATGCTCGGCCTGCAAAAA
>CAYRBS010000122.1:0-7192 GCA_964422335.1 uncultured Mariniphaga sp.
AGTAATTCGCGGTACTTTGGCAACGGCCAGAGTTCGTTGTCCACTATCAGTTCCAGCTTATCGATGTGGTAACGGATTTCATTTAGATAGGGCCGTACCGTTTCGTCGTAAGCTTTCGCTTTTTTAATTACATCCTCTATTACGTTCGCTTTTTTGCGGGCTTCAATCATCTCTTTCCTTTTTGCTTTAATCACCGAGATGTGGCCGCCAATTTCCCGGATTAAATCCATGCGCGCTCCGGCCAGTTGTTCAAACTCGTCATCAGCGAATACTTCTTTTATGTTTTTTACATTCTTGAGCAGGGTCGTCTGGTACTCCACTGCTGTGGGCACAATATGGTTGATAGCCAGGTCGCCAAGCACACGTGCTTCAATCTGGATTTTCATCAGGAATTTTTCGTATTCCACTTCCACCCTGCCGTGCAGTTCCATTTCGTTCAGAACTCCCAGCTTTTCAAATAGTTTTTTGCTTTCGGGGCGCAGGTAGGCCGATAAAGCTTCAGGAACACTCTTTACGTTTGTTAATCCACGTTTGGCCGCCTCTTTTACCCAGTCGTCACTGTACCCATCGCCGTTAAAACGAATGGGTTTGGAGTCGATAATCAAATCTTTAAGTACCTGGAAAATGGCTTCGTCTTTTTTCGTGTCCTGTTCAATCAGTGCATCGACTTTGGTTTTAAAGTCGATGAGCTGGTTGGCCACCACCGAGTTTAAAACGATCAGGGCCGAAGCATTGTTGGCAGAGGAGCCCACTGCGCGGAACTCAAACCGGTTGCCGGTAAAGGCAAAAGGCGATGTGCGGTTCCGGTCGGTATTGTCGAGAATAATTTCCGGGATGCGGCCAATGTTTAACTTAAGGGCGGTCTTTTCATCGGGTGTCATTTTACGGTCCACAACCGCTTCTTCCATTAAGTCGAGCATTTTTGAAATCTCGGTACCGAGAAATGCGGAAATAATTGACGGGGGAGCTTCATTGGCGCCCAGCCGGTGCTGGTTTCCTGCATTGAAAATACTTGCACGCAACAAATCCTGGTTGTCGTAAACAGCTTTCAGTGTGTTAATGACAAAGGTGAGGAACTGCAGGTTCGATTTGGGGTTTTTCCCCGGAGAAAAAAGGTTAACTCCTGTGTTGGTTGATAACGACCAGTTATTGTGTTTTCCCGAACCGTTGATTCCGGCAAAAGGTTTTTCGTGGTAGAGAATGCGGAATTTGTGCCGGCGGGAGATTTTTTGCATAATGTCCATAATGAGCTGGTTATGGTCGTTGGCCAGGTTCGCCTCTTCAAAAATGGGAGCCACCTCAAACTGGTTGGGCGCTACCTCGTTGTGCCGCGTTTTAATAGGTATGCCCAGTTTGTAAGCCTCGTTTTCCGCATCTTGCATAAACCGGTTTACCCGGGTGGGGATCGACGAAAAATAATGGTCGTCTAACTGCTGGTCTTTTGATGAGGAGTGCCCCATTAAAGTGCGGCCGGTCAGAACAAGGTCGGGGCGCGCCATGTAAAGGGCTTCATCAATGAGGAAATATTCCTGTTCCCATCCTAAATTTGCTTTTACAGAGGTAACATTCTTGTCGAAATACTGGCAAACAGCAGTAGCCGCATTGTCAACAACATGAAGTGCACGAAGCAGCGGGGTTTTGTAGTCGAGTGCTTCCCCGGTGTAGGAAATAAATACCGTGGGGATGGTCAAAGTGGTTTCGCTGATAAATGCCGGGGAGGTAGGATCCCAGGCGGTGTATCCACGGGCTTCAAAGGTCTGGCGGATGCCTCCGCTTGGAAACGATGAGGCATCGGGTTCCTGTTGTGCCAGCAACTTACCCGAAAATGCTTCAATTACGCTGCCACGATCGCCGTGTTCAATAAACGCATCGTGTTTTTCTGCTGTAGAATCGGTAAGCGGATGAAACCAGTGGGTGTAATGGGTTGCCCCGTTTTCGAGTGCCCACGATTTCATTCCCTGGGCAACCTGATCGGCCATTTTCCGATCGATAGTAGTTCCGTTTTCGATGGCATCCATCACGGCAGAAAAAGCTTCCCTGGAAAGGTACTTTTTCATTTTTGCCTGATCGAATACCAGTTTCCCGAAATAATTTGAAACCAGGTTGTCTTCACGTACAAAATCTTCCGGTTCCCGGTTGAGAACTTCTTCCAATGCTTTTAATCTGAATTGTGCCATAGCCATTAATTTTAAAATTCGTTATGGAGTCAAAAATAGGTTATTTTTACAAATACCCTATAGTAAAAAGGGGTATAAATCGTGTTTTGTTGATATTTTTTTAACAAACCCATGCTTTTTATGGGTATAAATATTAAAATTATCAAATATTTTAGTTTGAGGCTTGGTTTTGGCAGGTTGCTTATGATGAAAATTTATGATTGTAACCGAAGGTTTGATGGCAGGTTATTTAATCTGAGAAAACAAATTTGGGGTGTTGAGTGTAATATTAGTCCGTTTGTGTCGTCTGATTTATTCTGAAATTACATCAGTAGTTCGGGGTTTCTACAATTGTATTATTTTCGTGAATTCTAATACCTAGTAAAAAGATGGACAAAAGCAGGCGTCAATTTATTAAAACAAGTGGGGCGACAGTTGCCGGGAGTATGTTTTTACCTCCCTTTTTGCAGTCGTTCCGGAACGTTCAAAATTCAGAAAACGTGAGAAGTTATTTAGAACAATTTGAGGTTACTACGGAGATGCTGCAAAATGTGATTGCTGCGGCCATGAGTAAAGGCGGCGATTATGCCGATTTATTTTTTGAACACAAGAAATCCAATAACCTGGGGCTGGAAGACGGGGAGGTAAACCGGGCATTCTCCAATGTGGGGTTTGGCGTTGGAATCCGTGTGCTGAAGGGCGACCAAACCGGTTTTGCCTATTCAGAAACCCTGTCGCAGGAAGCTATGGTGAATGCAGCAAAAATGGCTGCCAATATTGCAAACAGCAATAATCGTTTTAATCCGGCAGGGATAGAAGAAAAGATACCTGCCAATTATTACCGCATCTCCCGGAAGTGGGAAGATGTGTCGGTGGAAGACAAGGTGCCGTATTTGCAAAAAATGAACGACAGAGTGTTTGCCCTTGATGATAAGGTGATAAAAGTGAATGCTTTTTTAAACGATGAAACATCGTATGTTCTTTTTTACAATTCCGAAGGCCGCCTGACTTACGATTACCGGCCGATGATTAGCCTGGGAACGGTTTGTATTATGGAGAAAGGCGAAAAAATAGAAAATGCTTATGCAGCCCGTTCTTTCCGTAAAGGTTTTGAGTGGCTCACCGACAACTTGGTGGACGAATTGGCCGGTGAGGCGGTAGATCGTGCCAACCTGTTGTTTGAAGCAACCAAGCCAAAAGCGGGCGAGATGCCTGTTGTGATGGGTGCCGGAGGATCAGGGATACTGCTGCACGAGGCTATTGGCCATACCTTTGAGGCAGATTTTAACCGGAAAGGAACTTCCATTTTCAGCGATAAAATGGGCGAAAAAGTGGCCAAAGATTTTGTAAATATTATTGATGACGGGACACTTTCCAACAACCGGGGTTCTCTTAATGTGGACGACGAAGGGAACGATGTGGAAAAAACCTACCTGGTGAAAGACGGGGTGCTGAACAGTTATATTCACGACCGCATCAGTGCAAAATATTATGGGGTGAACCCCACCGGAAACGGGCGGCGTGAATCGTTCCGCAACATGCCATTGCCCCGGATGCGGGCTACTTACATGGAAAACGGCCCGTACTCCAAAGACGATATCATCACAAATGTAGATTACGGCGTGTATGTGGATAATTTTAGCAACGGTGAAGTAAAAATTGGCGCGGGCGACTTTACTTTTTTTGTGAAAACAGGATTTCTTATTGAAAAAGGGAAACTGACGCAACCAATCAAAGACATTAATATTATCGGAAACGGGCCGCAGGCGCTGGCCGATATTGAGATGGTCGGAAACGATTACCTGATTGATAACGGCACCTGGACATGTGGTAAAGACGGGCAATCGGTTCCTGTTACCTGTGGGTTGCCTTCCGTTCTGGTAAAAAAATTAACCGTGGGAGGTTCCGTTTAACACCTATTCAATCATAAAATTTTGGGGAAATGACAAAACAAGAAAAATACAACCTGGCCAAATGGGCCATGAACTATGCCCTCGAAAACGGGGCGGAACAAGTGAGCGTAAGCATTTCAAACAGCAGCAGCAGTAGCGTGGAAGTACGCGAAGAAAAAATTGATACACTGGAACAGGCCATTGAGAGTAATCTTTCCATTCGTTTGTTTGTGGATAATAAATACTCTGCCCATTCAACCAACCGGATGAAAAAAAAGGATCTCGCTCTTTTTATCGGGGAAGCGATTGCAGGTACCCGCTACCTTTCGAAAGATGAATACCGGACATTGCCCGATCCCGGACTTTATTACAAAGGAGACGGGCCCGATTTAAAAACACTCGATACCGGTTTTGAACAACATAATCCGCAGGAAAAGATTGACCTGGCTTTTCAGGCTGAAAAAGAGGCGCGGGGAAAAGATGAACGAATTATTTCCGTTTCGGCCAGTTATTACGATGGGCTGAATGAACGGGTGATGGTTACCAGTAACGGGTTTGAAGGCGACCGGGCCAATTCTTATTACGGGATAAATGCACAGGTTTCGGTAAAAGGGGGAGATGCCCGGCCCGAATCGTACTGGAGCGAGAGTGCCATTTTTCATGAAAAACTAAAAAAAGAAGGCATCGGGCAAAAAGCACTGGAACGTGCGTTAAAGAAAATCGGCCAGGGGAAAGTGGAATCGGGCAAAATGCCCATGATTGTTGAAAACAGGATAGTTACACGGTTGTTCAGTCCGCTTGTTTCGGCACTGAATGGCGCTGCCATACAGCAAAAAAATTCATTTTTGGTTGATAAGCTGGGAGAGCAGGTGTTTTCTGAAAAACTGACCATTACCGACGATCCGTTTATCGTTTCGGGGCGGGGCAGCAGGTTGTTCGACAATGAAGGGCTGGCAACAAAAAAACGGACCGTTTTTGAAGAGGGAGTGCTGAAAAACTATTTCATCGACACCTATTATGGGAAAAAACTGGATATGGAACCTACCAGTGGCAGTAATACCAACCTTGTTTTTAAAACGGGAAACAAAGATTTGGAAAAATTGATTGCCTCGGTTGACCGCGGAATTTTGGTTTCCGGGTTTAATGGAGGGAATTGCAACGGTTCCACCGGTGATTTTTCCTACGGGATTGAGGGATTCCTGATTGAAAAAGGGAAAATTGTTCAACCGGTTTCCGAAATGAACATTACCGGTAATATGAAGGAGCTTTGGTCGAATATCGGCGAAATTGGCAACGATGTAAACGAAAATTCATCCTGGCTAACACCATCTATTCTTTTTGCCGGGGTTGATTTTAGCGGGGCATAGAAGCGCTTTGCTCCTGCAAATAAAAAAGGCTGTTTGGATTATCGCCCAGTTTTATTGGGTAATCCAGACAGCCTTTTTTGTTTTTATATGCTTTTTAATCCCCGTTGTTCAGCAGGTTATTGCTCAGTGCACGCAGTGCTGTTTCCTTTTTCGAGCTGGGGACCAACACTGAAATGTTGTGCGGGCTTCCGCCATACGAAATCATCCGGATTGGAATATTGTCGAGCGCGTTAAAAACATTCGATGCAATACCTTTCGCTTCCTTCACCAGGTCGCCCACTATACAAATAATGGTCATATCGTGTTCAACCTCAACTGTTCCTAATTTGTCGAGGTCATTTCGTATTTTTTTCAGGTTATCGGTGTTGTCGATGGTTATTGAAACGGCCACTTCCGATGTGGAAATCATATCGATGGGGGTTTTGTGTTTTTCAAAAACCCTGAATACACTTTTCATAAAACCATACGCCATCAACATGCGGTCCGAACGGATGATAATGGCCGTTATGCCATCTTTGGCAGCTACTGCTTTTATCCCTTCGCCCGTTGATTCGGAAGTAATCAGTGTGCCGCTGTCGGTTGGGTTGAGCGTGTTTTTTACACGTACCGGAATATCCTGTACACGTGCCGGGAAAACGGTTTGCGGGTGCAAAATTTTTGCCCCGAAATAAGCCAGTTCAGCAGCTTCGTTAAACGAAAGCTGGTCAATTTTTTTTGTGTTTTCCACATACCGCGGGTCATTGTTGTGAAAGCCGTCGATATCGGTCCAGATTTGAATTTCATCGGCATCAATGGCAGCACCGATAAGCGAAGCAGTATAGTCGCTTCCCCCGCGTTGGAGGTTGTCAATTTCTCCTTCCGCGTTTCGGCAAATGTAACCCTGGGTTATATAATAGTTGGCAGGGCCTACTTCTTCAAGTACTTCTTCAATATTCTTTTCAATGGCTTGTGTATCGGCCATTTTGTCTTCGTCGATCCGCATAAAATCAAGCGCCGGAAGTAATTTTGTGTCGTGCCCGTTTTCGTTCATAAGCAGGGCAAACAGCTGGGTTGAAATAATTTCTCCCTGTGCCAGAATTGTATTTTCACCTGTTTTCGAAAACTTTCCGGATGTAAACGATTTGATGGTTTTGAAACTCGACCGGACAATTTTCAGGCCTTCTGTTACATTGTCCCCGGTCTCAAAAAGTTCTTTCACTACTTTTTTGTAGCCCGATTCCAGGTTTCCGATAAGCATACCGGCAGTGTCCCTGTTTTTTTTCCACAGGTATCCTGTAATTTCTACCAGGGAATTGGTGGTGCCCGACATGGCCGAAAGCACTACAATTTTTTGTTCGCCATCGGTAATGATTTTCATAACGGCCCGCATGTTTTCAGGAGAGCCAACTGATGTTCCGCCAAATTTTATAACTTTCATATCTGTTTAAATTGCGATTAATCATTTTTCAGAATACAAAGATGTATATTTTTTGTACAAACGGCACATTTTGCTCAATCAAAAACGTTAAATTGTGCTGGTTTGTTCAAAATAAATGTATGTAGTTGGTTGACTTGAAGTTCTTTTGGCAAAAGACAAGGAGGTTTTTTGGTCTTTTATCCTATTGTAAACAAAAATGCAATTTTATTCATTTTGGGTGGGTGTTTATACAGAATTACGTGAAAACTTTTCCAGGAAAAAATCCACCAAATCTTTTCCTGAAGGGTCGATAACTCCTATTTCCGGTGCGTAAACAATGGCTTCAATCCCTAATTGATCCGCTTTTTCTTTGATGGCTTT
>CAYRBS010000123.1:0-7187 GCA_964422335.1 uncultured Mariniphaga sp.
TACAAACATTTTTTATGGTAACGGATAAGAGAATCAACTTCCTCTTCTGGTAACATTTTAGCATACTTCAACCGTTCAGCTACCGGTTTTTCCCTGATTTCTTTAAACGGGCAATTGTCAAGCGGATCATTTAACGGACATGCGTTAACTAACCCGAAGAACCATATTCTCTTTTCATCCATTATCACATCCTGACGCTTTAAAGGTACATTAAAGGTAAACTATTTATAGTCAGAAAAAAATGTAAAATTACGGATACCAAATGCACAAATCGCGGATTGACAAAGTCTTAATTTCTGATTGAAATGGTTAAGTTTACTGATTTGACAATTTTTACCCCGGAATTCCTTCCAATTTAAAGGAAATAAAAAGAAAATCGATTAAATTTACATCTCAACTAAAAATTGAGTTGCAAAAAATTAGTTTCATTGGGGGTGGCGAAAGCTGCCCTTTTTTTATTCATATTTCCTATTTCTCCCAAATAAGAAATATTTCGTAGATTGTGCTTCCAATAACGTACTCAAAACAAAAAAGGATGTCGAATCCCAATTCATCGAATCACCTTTTTATACCGGTCATTCCGTTTGAACAGGCCAGCTATAACGAATGGGGGTTTTTACATCCGGGGGAAGAATCAGTAAGTAAAAAACTCAATCCGGATACAGAAACAGTAAACCAATTTGCCCGGAAACTGGGGCTCCTGTATGTTTCCGAAACCACGCCCGGCGGCAATGTGTGTATGATGAACAACCCCGAAGTCCGGCCGGAATTCCGGCAAACGTTTTCAACCAACGACCTGCATAATTACATGTATGCCGTTGTGCACCACCCCGTTTACTGCGGAGAAAATGCAGTTTTCACGAAGAACGGTCATCTGAAGGTGCCCCTCTCCCGAATCCCCGAAACCTTTTGGCAGTTGGTTCAACTGGGCAAACAACTGCGCGAAATCCAGCTACAGGAACCATCCGAAGTGGAAGAATGCATGGCCCGTTTTCCAAAAGAAGGCAGTAACACTGTAACCCGGGAAATAACATCCAAAAGCATTGAATGGGAAACCGGCGCCACCGGTAAAACAACGGGCAAAGTGTGGATAAACGACAGGCAATATTTTGAAAACATCCCACGGGAGGCATGGGATTTTTCCATCGGCCCTATCCGGCCGGCACAAAAATGGCTCAAAAGCAGTCACCAGTGCACCCTTCGCTTAAAAGACATAGGCCATTACCGGAAAATAATCTCCGGGCTAACAAAAATTCACCTGTTAATGCAGAAACTGGAAAAAATTAACCTGACAGAATAACACCGGGTGTTTTCCTGTAAATAAAATTTAAAACCTTCCTGATAGTTTTTTCCACTTAATTCCTTATTTTGAGGCTTTTTAGAATTAAATGTTGCGATGCAAAAATCACCGCATTGTTTCAAAAATTGTGAGTTATGGAACCAACCAATTCTCCAGCCGGCAATAAAAGCAGGAAACCTCTGAACGAAAAAATCAGGAAACTACTTGCCGGAAACTACCAGAAACTGCAAAAAGAGGAATTAAAAGAACTGATGGATGAACTGGCACTTTACCACCAGGAGCTGGAAGAACGGGAAAAAGAACTCGACTGCCTGTATAACCTTCTCAAAATCACAACATCGCCCGCCTTATCACAAGCTGAAATCCTCCAACATGCCGTTGAACTCATCCCGCCCGCATGGAATTACCCCGAAATTACCTGTGCCCGTATCATTTTTGATGGGAACACATATAAAACCAATAACTTCATGGAATCCAGCTGGAAACAGTCAGCCGCGATTACAATTAACAATGAAAAAAAAGGAGAAGTGGAGGTTTTCTATCTCGAAAACAAACCAGAAAGACACGAAGGCCCTTTTCTCAGGGAAGAAAGGAACCTGATAAATGCCATTGCAAATAATTTAAGTTCGTACCTGGAACAAAAGCAGGCTGAAATAAAAAACAGGGAAAACGAAGAACGATTCCGGACCATTGTAGAAGGCGCCCCCGATCCTATTTTTATTCAATCAGATTTAAAATTTGCTTACCTGAACCCGGCCGCATGCCGGCTGTTCAGAGTCGAATCGGCAGATAAACTTTTGGGAACACCGGTATTTGACCGGTTCCATCCCGATTATCACGATAAAATAGGGGAACGAATCCAAAATATAAATGAAGGAAAAACGGTTAGTAAATTATTTGAGCAACGTTTTATCCGGATGGATGGAACCGAGGTATGGGTGGAAACCGTGGGCGAACCAATCATTTACAAAAATAAAAACAGTGCACTTGTTTTTGTGCGTGATATTTCGGACCGAAAACTGGCAGAACAGGAACTCCGGCAGTTATACGACGACAGCTTACGCATTTTTCGCTTCACCCCTGCCGCACTGGCGCTAACGCGTATTTCCGACGGGAAATTTATTGCGGTAAACAATGCATATTCTAAAATCATGGAATACCAGCCCGATGAAATTATTGGCCGGACAGTTGAAGATTTGAACATTTACATTAATGCCGACGAAAGAGATCATCTTGTGAAGGAATTGCAGGAGCATGGAAAAGTTAGTGATTACGAACTGCTGGTCCGCAGTAAAACAGGCGCTTTTCGAAATTTGTTTTTAAGTATGGAAGCGACTGTTTACAACCACGAAAAAATAATTCTTTCAACATTTATCGATATTACTGAACGTAAAGAAATAGAGAACGAACTCCGAAATTTAAAAAGCGACCTTGAAAACCAGGTGCATGAAAAAACAAAAGAGTTACAGGAAAGAGTGGTTGAGCTGGAACGGTTCCAGAATGCCACCGTCGAACGCGAATTCAGAATAAAAGAATTACGCGAAGAAATAAAAAAACTGAAAGGCACAAAAAACTGAGTTCACATGAATTATTTCCGGTTCTTAAAATATGCAGGCAGTATTGCACTATTTTTTATTCTTTTAATGTTTTGTATGCCGCTGGTTAAAGCACAGCAAAACGGAGAAACAATTCCCCAATCCGAACGCCCCGATACAATTGAAATCGCCTCCGAACCCAACTACCCGCCCTATTGTATTGTGGACGAAAACGGGAAAGCCGATGGTTTTTCGGTTGAACTTTTTAAGGCTGCAGCAAAAGAGGTGAACCTGGTACCGACAATTAAAACAGGGGTATGGGACCAAATAAAACAAGACCTGGCCAATGGCGAAATTGATGCGCTCCCATTGGTTGGACGGACCCCCGAACGCGAAAACATATTCGACTTTACAATGCCCTACCTTTCGTTGCACGGGGCTGTTTTTGTAAGGAAAGGCACATCGGGAATTCAGTCGCTGGAGGACCTGGAAGGAAAAGAAATTGGAGTGATGGAGGGTGACAATGCGGAAGAGTTTGTTCGGCGCGAAAACGTTTCAGATAAAATTTTTACAACCAACACGTATGATGAAGCTTTTCTTAAACTGGCAAGCGGACAGTACGATGCCGTTATCACCCAGCGAATTACCGGACTTATGCTTCTGGAAAACATGAAAATTGAATCGATAGAACCGCTTGATTTTCAACTTCCCCAATTCCGCCAGGATTTTTGTTTTGCCGTTCAGGAAGGAAACGAACAATTGCTTCAACGCCTCAACGAAGGGCTTTCCATTGTAATTGCAAATGGCACATTCGATGAAATTCATTCAAAATGGTTTGGCCCCCGTGAAACCGAAACGCTTTCCACCTTTGAAATTCTGAAAATCACTGCGAAAATTATAATTCCGCTGGCCATAATCATGGTTATTATCTGGATTGTTTTTCTTCGCAAAGAGGTAAAAAGGCACACCAGGAATTTGAACCAGGAAATTCAGCAACATAAAAAAACCATGGAAACCCTGAATAGCCAGCAAACCCTTCTCAAAAACAGTGAAGAACAAATCCGCCTGCTCCTCAATTCAACTGCCGAAGGAATTTATGGAATCGATACAAACGGAAATTGCACATTTATCAATCAATCTGCCCTTCAAATTTTGGGATTCCCGGACAAACGGCAGCTGATCGGCAAAAATATGCATAACCTGATCCATCACACCAGGCCCGACGGGTCTGAATGTAAAATTGAGGATTGTGAGATTTATAAAGCCTTCAGGGCAGGCATTGAAACGCACAGCGACGATGATATATTATGGCGGGCCGACCGCACCAGTTTCCCGGCTGAATATTTTTCCCATCCCATTATTCAGAACGGAAAAATCACAGGATCGGTAGTTACTTTCTGGGATATTTCTGAAAGAAAAAAAGCAGAAAATGAACTGATCCAACTAAAAAATGACCTGAAAAGACAGGTGGACCAGCGTACCGCCGAACTGCAGGAAAAAGTGCAGAAACTCGACAAAAGCCAAAAAGCCATGCTTTACATGGTGGAAGACCTGAACAACATCACCACCGAATTAAAAGAAGAACGTCGCAAACTCAAATCGGCCAACGATGAAATGGAAGCATTTACCTACTCGGTTTCACACGACTTACGGGCCCCATTGCGCGCCATTAACGGGTTCTCCAAATTCCTCGTAGAAGATTATGCCGACCAGCTGGACGACGAAGGAAAACGGTTTATCGATACCATCAGGGAAAATGCTTCCAAAATGGACACGTTGATCTCCGACCTGCTCAACCTCTCACGTGTTTCCAGGTCGGGTTTAACATTGTCGAAAGTAGATATGCAGGCCATTGCAGCATCCATGTTCCGGGAAATGGCTGACGAAGAGGAGCAAAAAACCTTCGATGTAAATATCCGTGCGATGCCTGCCGTTACGTGCGATTCGAATTTAATAAAACAGGTATGGCAAAACCTGATTGGAAATGCACTGAAATACAGCTCAAAGTCAACCACAAAAAAAATTGAAATAGGCGCCCTGGAGAATAAAAATGAAACGACTTTTTACATAAAAGATTCCGGGGCCGGGTTCAATCAAAAGTATAAAAACAAACTTTTTGGGGTATTCCAGCGCCTGCACCACGACCATGAATTTAAAGGTACCGGAGTGGGGCTCGCCATTGTTCAGCGTATTGTCCTCCGCCACGGCGGAAAAGTGTGGGCCACCGGGGAAATTGACAACGGGGCCACATTTTATTTTTCGTTGCCCCGCCAATAACCTTGTCGTTTCCGGCTTCCAGTCGCGTTCGGAGAATCGTTATTTAACAAAAATAAATACGGGGTTTTTAACTTTTCTCACATCCTTTGTTATCTTTGAAAGAATCGCAAAAGAAAATGGAATGGAAAATATTAACGAGGTTGAAATCCTGATTGTAGAAGACAATCCAAACGATGCAGAGATGGCGCTTCGGGCGCTGAAAAAAAATAACCTTGCAAACAATGTGCTTTTGGTAGGGGATGGCGAAGAAGCACTCGATTTTATTTTCGCAAAAGGAAAATATGCAGAAAAAGAAAAGAATGCCCGCCCCAAAATTATCCTGCTCGATTTGAAACTCCCAAAAATTGACGGCCTCGAGGTGTTGAAAGAGATAAAAAGCAATCCCGAGACAAAAATTATCCCGGTAATTGTCCTTACTTCCTCAAAAGAAGAACCCGATATTTTGGAGAGTTACAGGCTGGGTGTAAACAGCTACATTATAAAACCGGTAGATTTCGACAAATTTGTGGATGCAGTGCGCGACCTGGGACTTTACTGGCTTTTACTAAACCAGCAACCACAGTCGTAAAAACCAAATCTTCCACAGCCAAAAAAACCGGATAACCCGATCATCTTTCTGTATATAATTACTATTTTAAAAGCCAATTTATAACCGCATAAAATTTCAAGAAATGAACCATCGTTTGTTAAATATAATCATATTCCTGTTACTGTCAACAGCCGCATTCGCCCAAACAGGAAAAGTATTCGATAACCTGACCCTCCGGAGTGAAATCCTGAAAATGGAACGCAAATATGCCATTTATCTGCCCCCCGATTACGATACCTCGGAACGGAGTTATCCGGTGCTTTACCTGCTGCACGGTTCGGGCGACGACCACACTGGCTGGATTCAGTTTGGCGAAGTAATGCACATAACCGACAAAGCCATTGAAAACGGTACGGCTACACCCATGATTATTGTGATGCCCGATGCGGACAGCGGGCAGCGGGGATACACCAACGATGCCAGCGGAAACTGGCTTTACGAAGATTTCTTTTTTGAAGAGCTGATGCCCCATGTGGAAGAAAAATACCGCATCAGGGGGGAAGAACGCTACCGCGCAGTGGCCGGGCTTTCAATGGGTGGCGGTGGAACCTACTACTACGCCCTTCACCGCCCCGAGCTTTTTGCCATGGCCTGCCCGTTAAGTGCTTCTGTTGGGCCGCTTTCCCGCAACGAGGTAGAAACATACATGCAACAAAGGGGCATGCCGCCGGCCCCGGAAGAAAAAATGGATCAATGGTATGAAAAATACAATGTGCTGGAACTGATTAAAAATTTACCGGAAGATAAAAAGTGGTCGGTGCGCTGGTACATCGATTGCGGCGACGATGATTTCCTTTATGAAGGCAACTCACTGGTTCACATTGAAATGCGAAAAAAGGAGATCCCCCACGAATTTCGCATCCGCGACGGCGAACACAACTGGACGTACTGGCGCGAGTCGCTCCCCAAAGTACTGGAGTTTATCTCGGAAGGATTCCACCAGAAATAACCTGACATTGAATTTGGTGCGCCTGCGAAAGTTCCCGGTTTTACCCACAGAAAAAAGGACATGAAAAATGACAAACCCATTGTCCACGGAAGCGGCATTATGGGAAAAACTATACTTTTTTAACAATGCCTGAAAATCAATTGATATGCATGAACCAAGGCAGCTAACCAGTTAGAAGCATTTCTGCCTCTAACTGAATAACTGCCTTTTGTAACAACGGAAGCATAAACATCCCTCCCCACTTTCGGGCGGAAGGAAAACTTCCAAAAATGTTTTTTGTTCGCTTTTGGTCCTGTTTTGATGAGATCAACTATCCCTCTTCGTACCTGATAATTTCGACCGGACACTGTTCAGCTGCTTCTATAATGTCATTCTCGTTTGCATTAAAATCAGCACCCTCTTTTACAAAAGCTTCGCCGTTATCATCCAAATCAAAAACATTGGGACAAATATCATTACAAATTCCATCAGCGATACAACCTTCTTCAATCCAAACTTTTTTAATTGCCATAATTTACCTCCTTTTTAAAATATTTA
>CAYRBS010000124.1:0-7174 GCA_964422335.1 uncultured Mariniphaga sp.
CTCATTGCAGACAGCGGTTCCACTAAAACAAGCTGGTGCTTTTCGGAAAGGGGAAAAGAACCGGAACAATTTAACACCGGCGGAGTGAATCCGTTTTTTCGCACGACCGAAAACATCGTGACTGAGTGGAAAGAAACCCCGCTGGCCAACCTAACCGGAAAAGTTGACCGTATATTTTTTTACGGCGCTGGCGTAGTGAATGATGAAAAGGCATCGGTCATAAAAAAAGCGCTGGATGTGTTTTTTCCGGAAGCCGAAAAAGAAGCACACAGCGATTTGCTGGGGGCAGCCCGTGCCACGCTGGGCCCTGAAAAGGGGATTGCCTGCATTTTGGGGACCGGTTCCAATTCCTGCCAATACAACGGGGAAAGAATTACCGCTCATGTTCCGCCTTTGGGCTTTATTTTAGGCGATGAAGGCAGCGGTGCCGTTTTGGGCAGGCAACTGGTGGCCGACTACCTGAAAAAAATAATGCCCCCGGAACTGGCGCAACGTTTCCGGACCACCTATCCACTGGAATATGCCGAATTTCTGGACCGGGTGTACCGGCAGGAAAAACCCAATCAGTTTCTCGCCGGGTTTGTCCCCTTCTTAAAAGAAAACATTGAAAATGAATATTGTGAAAACCTTGTAAAAAAAACTTTTGATTTGTTTTTTTCCAGGAATGTGGCCCGCTATCCGGGATACGAAAACCAACCCATTTGTTTTGTTGGCTCGGTGGCTTTTCATTTTCAGGAACAGTTAAAAAAAGTTCTTTTAGAAAGGAACCTGGGGTTTGGAATGGTTTTAAAAGAGCCGTTGTTAAAATTAATGGAATACCATACCCGGTTTTCAACAAGATAAAAATGACCATGAATAAGATTAATGACCATGAAAAGTATAACTGAATCGAATTCTTCATACGATAACCTGGAGCAGATGAGCATCCGCGAGTTGCTGGAGGGAATCCACAACGAAGACAAAAAGGTTTTGCCGGCAGTGGAAAAAAACATTCCCCAAATTGAAAAACTGGTAACCGAGGTTGTTCCGCGCGTAAAAAAAGGGGGGCGTTTGTTTTATGTGGGTGCAGGCACCAGCGGGCGGCTTGGAATTCTGGATGCCTCTGAAATACCGCCTACGTATGGGGTGGGGTACGATCTGGTAATCGGGATCATTGCGGGTGGCGACCCGGCAATCCGTAAAGCGGTGGAATCGGCCGAAGACGACGAGAATCTTTCGTGGCAGGAGCTGCAGAAATTTAAAATCAGTTCGTTGGATACGGTGGTGGGCATTGCCGCGTCGGGATGGACGCCTTTTGTAATCGGGGCCGTAAAAAATGCCCGCGAACATGGAATTTTAACCGCCTGCATTACCAGCAATCCCGGATCGGGGCTGGTGAAAAATGTGGAAATTCCCATCGAAGCCGTTGTGGGGCCGGAATTTGTTACCGGCAGTACCCGCATGAAATCGGGCACCGCGCAAAAGCTTATTCTCAACATGATTACAACCACACTGATGATTCGGCTGGGAAGGGTAAAAGGAAATAAAATGGTGAATATGCAATTAACAAATAAAAAGTTAATCGAACGCGGAACCCGCATGATTATGGATGAACTCGGCTTCGCTGAATCAAAAGCCCGGCGGCTGCTGTTGCTGCATGGCTCTGTGCAGAAAGTGCTGGAAGGGAATTTTTAGAACAAATCCGCCTTTTAAAAAGCAATCATCCCGATAAAAATAATATCTTTGATTTTTGAAAAGAATAACTAAATTTGGAACAAAACAAATGTTATAAAGATATTTAAGAAAAATCATCAATTCTGTCATTCCTGACAGAGTTTTGGTTTATTAGGTTTAGTTGGTTTAGGTTTTTCCCGGGTAACCGGGAGTAAAAAGGCTGTCAAAGGACAGCCTTTTCTTTGGTGTGCCGTGCACCAGTTTCCTGCCCTATAAACAAAAAATCCGGCTTGAAAAAACCGGATTTTTTAATTTTAAAAGTATAAAAATTACACATCTTCAGGAACCACGTATGGTTTTCTGTAGTTGCGCGTAAGCATCATATCAGCTTCCGGATCGTTGGCAAATTTTTCGTAACTGCCTTTGAAATTCAGTTCCCTTTTTAACTTGTAAGAAATATTTGCAATGATAGGAAGGACCGACGAGTAATGTCCTTCGCGAATATCGCAATGCAAATCGTAGTCGCTACCGGAGCGGATGGCGTCGATAAAATTGGCATAATGTTCAGCTCCGCCTGGCGCCGCACGGAAAGTGGGGTCTTGAGGAGTTTCAGACGATTCCTGTTCCGAACCGGCAAAAGGTTCGTTTTCCCTTTCGCGGAATGCTTTCCATGTACTCCCGTTCAGTTCCAGGTAACCATCGGTTCCGTAAAACATATTCCCGATTTTTATGTCGAGGCTCGATTCGCCGTGGGTATAACGCCCGCGGGTTTCAAATTCCAACACTTTTCCGTCATCGTAGGTAAACAACGAAGTCTGGGTGTTGGGTGTTTCCTGTGAACATTCTTTGGGGCTGATGCCGTAAATTCCTCCGGTAGAGAATATGGAAGTCGGGTGTTCATCTTTGTTTAATCCCCACCGGGCAATATCGAACTGGTGCGGCCCCTGGTTTCCGGTGTCTCCGTTTCCGGTATCCCAGTGCCAGTGCCAGTTGTAGTGTCCTTTTTTCTCGTTGTACGGACGCCACTGAGCGGGCCCCAGCCACATATCGTAATGCAGTTCTTCGGGCGGCATACTGTCTTCGGCAATACCAAACGAATCGCGTGGTTTGTAACAAAGTCCCTTAGACATATAAACATCTCCAATACCACCTTCGTGCAGGAATTTCATCGCTTCCATTACATTGGCAATGGAACGGTTCTGAAAACCTACCTGCACCCGCACGTTGTATTTCCGTGCAGCTTCAATCATTTTTCGTCCTTCGAAAACATTGTGGCTCGAAGGTTTTTCCACGTAAACATGTTTGCCTGCCTGTGCCGCCCAAATGGTTCCCAGTGCATGCCAGTGATTGGGCGTGGCAAACGAAACGGCATCAATCTCATTGTCGTCGAAAACTTTGCGCATGTCCCATTCCGTCACCGGTTTGGTGCCAATGGCATCTTCCACTTTTTTTGCACGCTCAGCAAACAGCGATTCATCCACATCGCAAATGGTTTTCAGGAAAACATTCCGGTTGTCTTTCAGCGAAGCCCATTTTCCAATGTGCCCGTTTCCTTGTCCGCGAATGCCAATTACGGCCATCGTGATACGGTCATTTGCTCCTATAATCGAACCATACGATTTGGCGCTGAATCCTAAACCACCCATGGCAACCCCGGCAGTGCCCACCAGGCTTTTTTTGATAAAATCCCTTCTTTTAGTCATTTTTTTGATTTTTGTTGGTTTAAATATTTGGAGGCCAATTTAGTGAAATGAATTTTATTCAGGAAGAAAAAAGGGAGAAGATTTTTGTCAGGAGGTAATTTAAATGATTCACCCGGTGACTTTCGGTCGCCGGGTGAAGATTGGGTGGAATATTTTCAACGGAGAATTTTAAAATTCTACCGGCAGGGTAAAATTCACCGGAACAGGTTTTCCACGCTGTGCGCCGGGTTTCCAGTCTTTCATGCCTGAAATAATTTCCCGGGCGCCACCGGCAGCATTGTCGTTGTCTTTTTCGATAATTTTGATGTTCGTCACTGCTCCGTTTTCATCCACTGTGAAACCCACTAAAGTTCTGCCGCTTAGATTTTTCTCCTGAGCATACTTTTTCTCCATTTCCTTTATGTACGCACCCAGTCCGGCCATACCTCCCTGGTATTCAGGCATCTCTTCCACCACGAAAAAAACTTCTTCGTCCGGATTTTCATTTGCCGGCGGTGGTGGCGGAGGTGAAGGAGGTTCTTTCTCCACAAAATGTTTTTCGGGATCAATATTAAAAACACCTTCTTTCATCACATACTTGCGATGGTAAACCTCGTTATCTTTTTCTCCCGACAGAATTTCCCGGAAATTTTCTTTAATGGTTTCTTTTCCAACATAGGAAAGTACAACCGCATTCTTTTCGGGAACTTCCAGTTCGAATTGGCCTTCGGAATCACTAATGGTACCTGTGGTTGAGTTTTCTATTATTACAGAAACCCCATGGAGTGGTTTGCCTTCTTTGTCAGTTATTTCCCCGGCAAGAACAACTGAATTTTGACTGGCATATTGTTTTTCTGCCGTATTGTGTGAAGGTATTTCATCCTCCATTTTGTAGCGTGGCTCGGCAAAGGCAATAAGCAGGATGGCCAGTACTGGCAGCACCCACGCCAATTTCACTTTTTTCATTTTCGAAGTTCTCTTTTTTGTCATCATTTTAAATCGGTTTTTGTTAAGGGCAAAATTCAGGTTGTTGGTAATTCCCACCACCTGCATGCCCACTAACTGGTTTACTAATAACGCCTGGTACCTGCCCAGTCGGTGTCCCTGCGCAAGAACGCCTTTATCGGCCAGGTACTCGTGGTTTTGTTTAATCGCATGTTCAAAGAACCAAATAAATGGGTTGAACCAAAAGATGACTGTCAACAGTTCTATAATCAGCAGGTCGAACCAGTGGCGCCCGCGAATGTGCACTTTTTCGTGGGCCAGGATTTCCCGCAGGCCGGCCTGATCGTAAATTTCAGAAGGAATGAAAACAACATTAAAAAAGGAAAAGGGCATCCTGTATTTTTCATTTTTTACGACGCGGACACCCTCGGTATATTTTATTTTGAATTTGAAAACAAGGGAAAACAGTGTGATGGTTTGAAGAATCAGGCGGATGAGGAACAGCAGGCAGCCTGAAAAATAACTCAGCAAAATGGCATATTGCCAGTTGAAAGTGCTCTGGGTGCCGGTTGGTTCAGTTTTAGCTGATGGTATGTTTTTGAAGGATTGGTCCAGCGCGTCGAAAACTGCGGTGCCGGATTGTGCCCCGGTATAGGCCGGGTAGTGGATTGGAAACAGGGGGAGTAAAACCGAAACAGACAACGCAAAAAGCAGGAACCACCGGTTGGTTTCGTAAAAAGTTTCTTTGCGGAGGAAGAACCAGTAAATTAGGTAGAAAAGGATAATCCCTGCCGATGCTTTTAATAGAAATTCAAACAGTGTTTCCATGGCTTATGGTTTTTTATTTTCTTTTTTGAGCTCGTTTTCGGTAATCCGGATCATTTCTTCGAGCTCCTCCATGCTCAAATTATTTTCCTTTGCAAAAAAAGTGGCCAGCTTTGGAAAAGAACCGTTGAAGTAGTCTTTCAGGAATGAACTGAACTGAAAACGGGCATACTCTTTTTTACTTATTGCCGGAAAATACAAATTGGTATTCCCAATTTTCCGGCACCATACAAAGCCTTTGCTTTCCAGTACTTTTAACACTGTTGCAACAGTGGTGTAGGCAGGTTTGGGATCCTCAAATTTATCCATCACGTTTTTTACAACTCCTTCTTTTAACTTCCAGAGGATTTGCATTACTTGTTCTTCCGCTTTCGTGAGTGTTTTCATGTGAATAAAATTTTACTACTACAAATATAGTACTGAATTATAAGAAATGCAACTATTTTTGTAATAAAATTACTATTTTTATAGTAATAGAAAGGCAAAAAAACTCGCCCTTTGGCTCCAGGCCTTGGCACGAGCATATTAGGAAATATTTTACTGACCCCAAACAATGGGAAATTCTCCAACGGAAACTTCTTTGATGTTGTACATGAAATTTTCTTCGTTGGCATCGGAATCGTAAGCATACGCCTGTACCTGTACAAGGTAATCCTCTCCGTTGTAAGTCGTGCCGATCCATTGTCCCTGATCCTGATTAACACTGAAACTGTTGGTGTCAGCACTTACGCCGTAACTCATAAAAATGGTTTTACCCTGGAGATCGACTATTTTAACAACATAGCCGTTTGCACCTGAAACTGTTTCCCATTTAACTTCCATGGTCGAATTTCCGCCCTGGTAGTCGGCAGCCGTTATTTCCGGGATATCCAGGTTGGCGGGTTCCATCAAATCGGTTTGCTGAACGGTAATGCCTTCTTCGCTTACTGCCTCAAACAGGTAGTCGCCTGTAACGGGCATTTGGGCCTGATAATCGGTGGAATCGGGTTCTTTCGCGTAGGTTAAAGCATTGTCCGGCACGGTTTCGAGCTCAAATGCGCCCCCGGCTTCAGCCGGTGGGGTAACGGTGACCGATTCCAGGCTTTTATTGGAGTAAGCATAAAATGCAGGCGCAAACCTGACTTCGCCTTCTATATTCTTTTGAATAATATACGAATCGGTATTTACTTCAAGTTCGGTTTCTTCCTCCTCTTTTTCACAGGCAGCCACAGCCAGGGCAACTGCAATAAAAAGCCATAGTTTTTTTAATGTCCGTATTGTATTCATGATGTTTATTTTTAATAATACCACTTAAAGTGAACAGCAAAATTATTAAGTTATTGTTTATTTTTTGTTGCTGTTCTGTGCAAAATTAAAAAAACAGGAAACTTTACCGGGAAAATTTATGAATAGTTCAGGCTAAAGTTTTTGAATTTCTTTCCAGACTTTTTTATTTACCGGGATTCCCTTCGCCAGGTTTTCCTCTCGTGTTTGGAGCACCCGCTCGCCGGGATACCTGATTGGGGCGCCGGTTTCATCGGGGGTGGAATTTTTAAAATCAGAAATAATTTTATGAATGGTGTTTTTTATTGCCGGGAAATTGTGAAGTTTTTTCAGGTTGAAGGCGATGAACACCTGCGAAACGCCGTACTCTGCTTCCTGCCGGCTGAGTTGTTGTGTTGACAGTCCGGCAGACAGCACGGACCCCAGAATGTCGAGCAGAAGCGACAATCCCGCGCCTTTCCAGTATCCTATGGGAAGCGCCCGGCGTGTCTCCAGGATTTCAGCGGGCTGGTTGGTGAGATTTCCATCCGCATTAAAACCACCGGGGTAGGGAAGGGTTTTTCCTTCGAGCCGGGCAGCCTCCATTTTACCGTAAGAATACTGCGTCATGGCAAAGTCGAGCACAATGGCCCCGCTGCCAAACGGCACGGCAAAAACCAGCGGGTTGTTGCCAAGGTGACTGTCTTTGGCGCCCCAGGCGGGCATGTTGGCCTCGGTATTGGTCCAGCCCAAAAAGGCGAATCCCTCTTTTGCCGTCTGCCAGCCATACGTTCCGCCGCGCATCCAGTGGTTGGTGTTGGCAATGG
>CAYRBS010000125.1:0-5387 GCA_964422335.1 uncultured Mariniphaga sp.
CCGGATCCGCGTCCGCCGCAGCCAATTATTCCGGCTTTCAGTTCCGGCCCGTCCGGGGCTGTGTCAAGCATTGGTGGAAGGTTCAAATCTCTCTTCGTCCAGTCATAAACGCCTGCCGCGCCAGAGGTTCCTTCTCCTCCGGCACACGATGATAATGTTCCCACGCCCATTGCGCCGGCAGCGCCAACAGCAGCGGCTCCGGTTAAAAATTTCCGTCTTGAAAAATTGTTGTTACTCATAATTTGAAGTTTTTAGTTGAATTTAGGATTCTAAATTAATTATTTTTTCCGGTATTTTCATCAAATTCGCAAACTACCCTAAAACTAATGTAGTTACAGTCGGATAGCCACCATTTACTTTTGGGCATCTGCGGGTCTGTTTTGAGCCATTCTACAGATCGGGTAGAATCGCGGGCAGCGCTTCGTACTTCACCTACCGGACTTCTAAACGAACCTCCCCTGATTACGCGTTCTTCCCCTGTGGCAGGGCCTTTCGGATCGACAGCTCCATCGGGCAGGTTCTCGTAGGCATCTTTTGCATACCAGTCGGAACAATATTCCGCGGCATTTCCCAGCATGTTTTTCAACCCGAAAGGATTCGGTTCCACCATGTCGGGTTCTGCGGTACGGCCCATGCTGTTGTTAATGTAAATTACATATTGATTGATGATTTCACTTTCTTTGCCAAATAACTTCCCGAAAAATCCTTTGGTTGAAAAGTCCCTGGGTTTCCCTTCAAAAAAGAAAGGTGTTTCGGTACCCCCGCGTGCTGCATATTCCCATTCGGCTTCGGTAGGAAGGCGGTAGGTTTTTCCGGTAATTACAGAAAGCCATTTGCAGTAAGTTTCGGCTGCATGATAGGACATGGTGATGGCCGGACGGTCACCCAGGCCCCAGTTCTGGTCGGGTTGGCCGTAGGGCGGGGTGGGGCCTGAAATGGCATCTACATCAGCCATTGTGCGGGCTCCTTCGGTATCGGTTGACCTGCCTTCGGCCGCTGTGGCATCGTAAAATGCCAGGAATTCGTCCCAGGTAACTTCCACCTCAGCCATATAAAACGGGCTGATTTCCACCTCTTTTTGGGGCCCTTCATCGGGTTCGCGCATTTGCTCATCTTCGGGGCTGCCAATTGAAAAGGTACCTCCGGGTATGGCTTTCATATCGAATGAAATGGTTGTGTAGGGCACGGTTTCTGTAAAATCTTCGTGTGAATCAACTTGTGCCGGTTCGGTATAAATTTCGAGGTTTTTGTCCCCGCCGCTGCCAAATTCAACGTTTGCAGCATGCAGTGCATTCGGGTCGTAATGGCCCACGTTCAGGTGACAGTTGATACAACGTAACTCTTCCTCGTTTTGGCTGTAATAGAGGTGGGCATCCTGCCCCTCTTTGGTGAGGGATAGCGGGAACAGGTTTTCGTGACAACCTACGCACGATTCCTTAAATACATGGTGTTCTGCATATTCCAGGGTCGATTTTAATTCCCAGTTGTAATCGGCGCTGTCTTTAAAAACCAATCCGTAAACATCCCTGGCCGCTGCTATTATTTTTTCTTTCATATATCCTTCCCCTTTGGGGGGCAGGTGGCAATCAACACACCCAATACGCACTCCGGAGGGGTTGTCGTAATGGGTCGATAATTTCCATGAATCGAAAACATGGGGATGGACATGGCACATTTCACACGACTCGTTGGTCGAGGTATATTCCATTAATTTATTTGAATAAATTGTGAAAAGCAATCCTACCACAAAACCTATAAAAAGAACCAGGAGTAGGTTCTTTTTTAAGTATAAAATCAATTTTTTCAGCATTCTTTTATTGTTTAGAAAAGTTCAGGAAGGGTTCTCCTTCATCCAAACCCCCAAAAATAATAATTTATCGAAAGTCTGACGGACGATTTTTGTTTTTAATGCTTATTTAGAAACAATCAAATTTTTAAACTTATTTCCTGTCAGCGTTTAACAAAATCGATCCGTTATCCTAACGGACGTTGTTTTGTGATTATACACCTATAAAAATACGCAGGTATTTCTGTGCTTTACAGCATAAAAATCCTATTTCAGGTACTTTATTCTTTTAAAACAGCATATGCAGAAACCCCAATAATTTGTAAATTGTCGGGTATGAAAAATTGGTCCCGGGTTTTTGGTGATTTTCTGGAAATGCTCTACCCGCCACTGTGCATTACTTGTGGCGAGCGGCTCATTTCTCAGGAAAAGTATATTTGTATGGCATGCTGGTTCGACTTGCCGGTTAGCCGTTTTCATCACGAGCCTGACAATAAGGTAGCACAACTTTTTTGGGGACGGGTGCAGATAGAAAACGCCGCAGCCTATTTCTATTACCGGAAAGGAAGCCGTTACCAGAAACTCATCCACTTTATCAAATATAAAGGACTGAAGGAACTTGGGTTTGAAGCTGGCAAAAGGTTTGGCGCTGAGCTGGCCGAAGCGGAAAATTATAAACCGCCTGAACTCATTGTTCCGGTGCCGCTGCATCCCAAAAAACTGAAAAAAAGGGGGTTTAACCAGAGTGAATGGATAGCCCGCGGAATGGCACATGCTGTTGGCAGTCCGCTTGATCACGAAAATTTGTACCGAAAAATTTTTACCGACACCCAAACCCGGAAAGGGCGTTTTGAACGATGGCAAAATGTGGAAGGGATTTTTGGGGTGAAAAATCCGGAGGTATTCGAAAATAAACACATTTTACTGGTTGACGATGTGGTTACCACCGGGTCAACACTGGAGGCCTGTGCTTATGAGCTGTTGAAAATTGAAGGAACAAGGGTGAGTGTTGCAACCCTGGCTTATGCCGACTATTGAACTTTTCCGGGGGAAATTCATTTCAAAAAAAATTTCAACCTCTTTCCATTCCGTTTGTTCTTTGTTTAGTTTGAACGAGCGAATAAAAATGGAATTTAAAATTAGTAAATATGTTTCCGGGCAGCGCCCCGAAGTGAGGCTTCCTTCGCAGGAAATGTTTCACATTTTAGGAGAGGAAGGTATCCGTGAACTGATAACCGACCATTATAACCTGCTGGCAGAGAGTTCGGTGAAACATTTGTTTCCGCAGGATGTTGCCGGGTTGGAAAAAGCCAAAAAAAACGCCTCCGATTTTTTTATACAAATTTGTGGCGGCCCGATGTATTTTAATCGCAACCGCGGGCGGCCCATGATGTACAAGCGTCATTTACCCCACAAAATTACTCCCGAAGCCCGTGAAGTCTGGCTCGATTGCTACAGGCAGGCGCTGCAAAAAAAGGAACTCCCCGAAGAGGTGATGCGTTCGTTTTGGAACTACCTCGATGTTTTTTCAATGTGGATGGTCAATTCCTGAAAACCTGCTGCAAATCAGCTATCGGCTAAGGTTGTAGTAGGCGGCCAGTGAAATTACATTGTTAAACTGATGGTTCAGCCAGTAATAATTGGTGGCATCGTCACCCGGCTGGCCGCGGATGGGCAAAACCGAAAATGCCAGACGCAAATCGAGTTTTAACTGGTCGAGCATATCGAACTGGAAACCCAGGAAAGGCTGCAAGTCGAAGTCGTTAAAAGGGTGCTGGTCTTCGGAGGGGAATGGTCCATATTCGTCAAACTCATTGGCATGAATGAGGTATCCTGCCGATACTCCCGCCACTACCGCCCCGCGATCGCTGGTGCGAAATCCTGCAAAAACCGGGATATCCATGTACCCCAGTCGCATAATATATATTTCGGGGTCGGGGTCTTTGGGTTTAATTCGCTTACGCGAACCCTTCTGCGAATATTTGATTTCCATGCCGGCAAAAATGGCCGGGGCAATATCGGTTTGCACAAAAAAACCGGCCAGGATACCCGGTTTGTGGTACCCTTTAAAACTGTCACCTTCTACCTGCGTACCGTTAAAACCCGCCAGCATACCACCTTCAAACCGTTGTGCCGAAGCCCACTGGACTGCCAGTACAAACATTACCGGTATTAATATCTTTTTGATCATATCATTTAAGTTTATCCAATTTCGTTTTTAATACTTTCACCCCATCCCCTGCTTTTTCGCGGATATAAACTACTTCATTTTCATTCATCGCTATTTTTGGTTGGTGCGGGTCGATAACAAAAACAGGGGTCCCCGGCCGGATGTAATGAACCAGGCTGGCTGCCGGATAAACCATTAATGAGGAGCCTACTACCACAAAAATATCGGCCTTTTGGGTTCTTTCAGCAGCAGTTTCAATTTCGGGAACAGGTTCGCCAAACCAAACAATGTGCGGCCGCAGCTGGCTCCCTTTTTCGCAGGTGTCGCCCATTTTCAGCTCCCAGTGGTTCAGCGTGTATATCAGGCTGGGGTCAACGGTGCTGCGGGCTTTGCGGAGTTCGCCATGCAGGTGAAGCACGCGGGAACTACCTGCCTGTTCGTGCAGATCGTCCACGTTTTGGGTAATTACATCCACATCAAAAAGGTTTTCCAGTTCGGCAATTCCCTGGTGCCCGGCATTGGGTTTTGCCTCCCAAAGCTGCCTGCGCCGTTCGTTGTAAAACCGGAGTACCAGTTCGGGGTTTCGCTGCCAGGCTTCGGGACTGGCTACTTCGGTCACATCGTACTGCTCCCACAGCCCGCCCATGTCGCGAAAGGTTTTTAATCCGCTCTCCTGGCTAATCCCAGCTCCTGAAAGTATGACCAGCTTTTTCTTCATCACTGAAAAGATTCAGGCTTAAAGATAGGGGAAAATCTGTAAACCGTTTCATTTTTCCCCTACCATTCTCCACCCAAATTAGCTACATTTGTACCCGTGATTGATCATTCTACCATACAACGTATTCTGGATGCAGCGGACATTTCCGATGTGGTTTCGGAGTTTGTGACCCTTCGTAAAAGAGGTGTCAACATGCTGGGATTGTGCCCGTTCCATAACGAAAAAACCCCTTCGTTTACGGTATCGCCCGCCAAAGGTATTTTTAAATGTTTTGGCTGCGGAAAAGGGGGCAATGCCGTTAACTTCATTATGGAACACGAGAGCCTGAATTATCCCGATGCACTGAAGTGGCTGGCCCGGAAGTACAACATCGAGGTAAAGGAGGAAGAGGAGACCGAAGAGCAGAAACAAATGAAAGACGAGCGCGAAAGCCTGATGATTGTTTCCGCGTTTGCACAAAAATATTTTATCCGCATGTTGTGGGAGGAAAACGAAGGACGCACTATTGGCCTGAGTTATTTCAGGGAAAGAAGTTTCCGCGACGACATTCTGAAAAAATTCGAAGTGGGCTATTCTCCCGACGGCAAAGCGCCTTTTACTGAAGCAGCCCAAAAGCAGGGCTACAAAATGGAGTTCCTCGAAAAAACCGGGCTCACCATTAAACGCGACGACTGGCTGCGCGACCGGTTTGCGGGGCGGGTGATTTTTCCCAT
>CAYRBS010000125.1:5487-7167 GCA_964422335.1 uncultured Mariniphaga sp.
GTGAAAGTGCTGTTGCTGCCCGACGGCGAAGACCCCGACTCGTTCGCGAAGAAAAAAGGAGCCAGCGGGTTTCAGGAGTATATCCGTGAAAACGAAACCGATTTTATCCGGTTTAAAACCAGGCTGCTGTTGAAAAGTACGGAGAACGATCCCATTGCTCGTTCGCGCCTGATTACCGACGTCATCCGTTCGGTGGCTGTAATTCCCGATACCATTACCCGCTCGGTTTATATCAAGGAATGCAGCAAACTGCTGAGCGTGGATGAAGATATTTTATACACCGAGATAAGGAAACAAAAACACAAACAAACCGACGATTTCCGCAAAAAAGAAATGCGTGAACTGTCACGCCGGAAACAGGATGCTGCCCCGCCTCAGGTTCAACCCGAAGAAGCGGACCCTGCCGAATTTCTGGTGGAAGAACTTGAATTTTTACGGTTTCTTCTGAAACATTGCAATACGGTGATTTTTGAGGAAGAGGGTGAAAATCCGGAAGAAACGCACGAAGTGAGGGTGGGTGAGTTTATGGTGGAGGAGCTGGAAAACGACGAGCTCGTTCCCGAAAACAAGCTGTTTCGGAAAATTTTTTACGATGTGAAGGAGAACCTGGAATCCGGGCCGTTTGATCCATGGAAACATTTTGTTTACCACCCTGATGCAGAGGTGAGCAAACTGGCTACCGATTTGCTTTCAGAGAAATTTATTGAAAGCAAACGCTGGACAAAGGCCGGTGCTTTTACCGAAAAAGAGGAAGAGATACTCGATTACCTGGTACCACGCATTATTTACGAGTACAAACTCCGGCGGGTAAAACTGATGATGGCCGAAATTGAACGGGCCATTGATACAGCTTCCAAAGAAAAAAACTTCGACCACGTAATTGAAGAACAATCGAAATACATGAACCTGAAGCAGGTAGAGAAATTTTTGTCGGACAAGCTCGGAAGCAGAGCTATAAATTAGCGTAGAATGCGAACACTTGACATTGAGAACAGAACAGAAATAAACGAAATCATTCAATCCTGCAAAACATGTTACGTGGCTGTGTCGGATGACAATGTGCCGTATGTTTTGCCTATGAATTTTGCGCTGGCAGACGATGTGGTAATCCTCCATTCGGACCAAAGCGGGCGGATGTGGGAAGCGCTGCATAAAAATCCCAACGTGTGCATCAACTGGACGCTGGGCGAGGAGCTGGCCTGGCAGGACGAGCGGTCAGGATGCAGCTACCGGATGAAATCGAAATCGGCGCTGGTGGAAGGCACCGTGGAGTTTGTGGACGATTACGATGAAAAAGAGCGCTGCCTGCATTTGTTTATGGCGCAATACAGCGATCGCACATTCAAATTTAATGCTCCGGCAGTAAAAAATGTGGGAATTATAAAAGTGCACATTGAAAAAATATCAGCCAAAGAATTTGGGGCCAAGGCAGTTACTCCGTGGAATAGTTGAGGCAGAAATCACTCCTTTTTTTTAGCACGTATTCTGTGTAACTCCTCAACATCCAGTTTGTCTTTGGGACGTTCCGAAGCAATTTTACTTTGGATGAGATCATTAAAACTTAATACATTATATTTTAATCCATCCCTTTCAACCGCTTCACTGCCGGCATAAGCTTCATTAAACGATTTTCCCGGATTAAATCTTGTTACCAGTTCCAACTCAAAAACAGGACTTATT
>CAYRBS010000126.1:0-2507 GCA_964422335.1 uncultured Mariniphaga sp.
ACCACCTTTATCAATTTCCTGTTGAAAAAATATCCTGAAACCCGGTTTGCACTGGTGGAGAATGAATTCGGAGATGTGTCCATCGATACCCAACTGATTAAGGGATTAAATACCAGCCAGTTGTTTGAGCTGAAACAAGGTTGTATATGCTGTACCATTTCCAACGAATATGAACTTGTGTTGCAGGAACTGGCCGAACGTTTTCCTGATGTCGAACATTTGCTGATTGAAACTACCGGCCTTGCCGATCCCTCCGGGGTTATCCGTCCGTTTTTCAGGGACGAAAAGTTGCAGGAGCTATACAATTTTAACGGAACCATCTGTTTGGTGGATGCTGAAAATTTTGATGCCTCACCGGAACAGGAAATCTCCCTGAAACAGTTAGCGGTAGCCGATGAAGCGGTAGTTTCCAAATCAGAACATTTTCAGAAAGGGAAAAGGGAAAAATTAAAAAATACCATCCGGGAAATAAATCCGTTTGCCAACATTTGGTTTGCTGTATCCGGCGAGGTGGAAGGACTGGATTTATTTCGTATTTTTTCTGAATATGATTTTTCCGGGATACCCCGCCCTGCACACCTTCATGCGCATATTCAGAGTAAAACAATCACCTGGCACCGCGCTTTGAACAAGCAGGACTTCATTTACCGTTTTTCTTACAACCTCGATGTTTACAAAAACGAAATATTTCGTGTGAAAGGCACCCTTTGCTTTGAAAACGAACCCTATGAATATATTCTGCAGGGCGTTGGCGGTAATTTTGAACTCACCGAAAGCGACCACTTCGTTTCAGGTAATAAAAGCGTACTGGTTTTTATTGGAAGGGTAGGAGATATTCCGCTTGATATTTTGGCAGGTTGAATTTTGATTCAATATTTTTTATCCCAGCACAACCATCCACAAGGGAATAAGAATCATCGACAGCACAGTTCCGAGTACCACAATACGGGCAAACAGTTTGGTTTCCAGCTTATATTGCACTGACAAGGCGTAAGGGGTGAGGCCCAGTGGCATGGCTGCGTCCAGTACCGTGGCTTTCATTTCGTCGGTTGGAATGGGGGTGGCCTGGAGTATTCCGTAAAACAACGCGGGTAATAAAATCATTGCCCCTAAAGAGAACAGGGTAACCTGAACCCATTCGCGTGGTGCGCCCGCTTTTTGCATACCCAGGAAAATACCCAAAGAGAAAAGCACCACAGCAGTAACCGATTGCGAAAAAAAACCGATGGTTTTTTCAACAAAACCCGGAAGCGTAATATTGAACGAAACAATTCCCAGTCCCACAAAAACTGAAATCAGCAATGGATTTTGTACAAGGCTTAAAATTAGCTTCCGGGGGTTGAATGATTCATTTTCGTGAATTTCAATTAGAATTATGGCAAGGGTCAGCATCCAGAAAACATAAACTGCTGAAATAATGGCTGCAACCGGTAAAATCTTTTCACCGAATGCATTTCCCAAAACCGGAATTCCCAGGTAAGCCACATTTCCGAAGGGTAAAACCAGGAAAAGCGACAGTTTCATTTTTTTCGAAAGGCCGAATAGCCGCGCCACCGGAAATGCAAGAAAAATGCAGGAAACAATATAGGCGGAGTTCAGCAATATTAGCGGAAGGTAGGTTTTAACTTCTGCCTCGAGGTGCATGAGCGATGCAATTACCAACGCCGGAAAGCCAATCCACAAAGCATATTTGTTCAGGATATCCACCCAGCTTTTGGAGGCTGCGCCGGTACGCGAAAACAGCCATCCTGTAAAAATGACCAGGAACAGCGGTAATACCGTTTCAAATGCAATTAAGAATGTATCCATTCGCCGTAGTTGATATGCGGGCGTACATCGGTAACCATCATGCCTGCTTTTTTGGCAGCTTCAATGCCCAGGTCACCATCTTCAAAAACCTGGCATTTTGACGGCGGTACGCCCATCAGTTGGGCACATTTCAAAAATGTATCGGGTTCGGGTTTATGGTTGTCCACATCGTCGGCAGAAACAATGCCTTCGAAATAATGGGCTATTTGCAGCTCTTCAAGTTGCACTTCGGCACTTTTACGACTGGCGCCGGTGCCAACCGACATGGGCAGTTTTCCGTGGTATTTCTTTACAATGGAAATGATCTCCTTTACCGGTTCCAGCAGTTGCGCTGAGTCCCAGAATGTACGTTGTTTTAACTTAACAATTTCTGCCGGATTGACTGAAAGGCCGTATTTTTCAACAATGTGGCGGGCAAACTCAATGGTTGGCCGCCCGGTCATTTCGTGTATAATTTGCGGGTCGAATTTAAACCCGTAAATTTCGCCTACCTTGTTCCAGGTATCTACATGTACCGGCAACGAATTGGACAATGTGCCGTCGAGGTCGAATATTAAGCCCCTTGTTTCAGGGTGTATATGTAATCCCATTTTTTTTATTTTCAGCAAAAATAACACTTCATAAACGATTGTCGGTCAATTTCAAAAGATTTACATGATATTTAAAAATCAGTTAAATCGGGAGTCAACAATTTATAA
>CAYRBS010000126.1:2607-7146 GCA_964422335.1 uncultured Mariniphaga sp.
ACTTTTTTTACCAGTTCGCTGTCAACAATGGCAATCAGCGGATTTTTCGGAAAATCGGTGAACCGTGCAGGCAAGCCCAGTTTTCGGGCCAGCACCAGGTAAAAAGCGGCCATCGAAACCGGATTTCCTTTTCGTGTTTCGAGCAGTTGGTTGAGGTAGCAGTTTTGGGGCGACTGAATATTGCTATGGTTAATTGAGAAACCGTTGATATTAAAAAGGAAATGGTTCAGGATGGTAGTTTTTTCAAGCAGGGTCAGCGAGTTGTTCAGTTCGAGCCAAACAGATTTTTCGATGCTTTCAATTTTATGGTGAATGCTTAAAAGGTTCATGTCGGGGTATTGGAACCGGTCGATGGTCAGGAATCCTTCGAGCAAATCGTTTGTTTTGGAAGCAATCCAGTTTTGCAGCCTGTTTTTTGTTTCCTTGAACTGTAAATCCTGAATCAGGTTTTCAATGCGTTCCTGGCTGTTTTCATCAAAGCTGTTTTCCCATTTTTTTTCCAGTTCCGGAATAATGGTGTGGTTTTCTTTCAGTAGCTCCTTTTCAACCGTTTCAAACACTTGTTTGTCCGGGTCGTCAAGCAGCTCTATCATTGCTTTCAGCCTGTTTCCGTAGTTTTTATCCGGGTTCATAGTCATGCTGTTTTTTTAGCTGGTTATGGTATCCAGTACTTTTAATACGAGCTTTTTCATTTCTTCCTGGTAGTTTTCGTTTGCCTCGCGGGTTACCCGGTTGGCAATTACCAGGCAAATGGTAAGGGCCCTGTGTCCAAGCATTTTCGATAAACCGTAAATACCTGAACTTTCCATTTCGAAATTGGTTATTTGCAGGTCGCCAAAACTGAATTGTTCAATTACCTCGTTGAGTTCAGGCATGGCAAGTCCAAGGCGTAACTGGCGGCCCTGGGGGCCATAAAATCCGGGCGCCGAAATGGTTATTCCTTTTATGAACTCTGGTCCTTCGAATTTTGAAACGAGGTGATTCGATGCATCCACTACATACGGACGGGGCAGCGAATTTTTCCAGTTGGTAAACTGAATAAAAGCTTTTTCAAAAAGTGAATCGCAATACTGTTCACTGTTGGCATAAAAATTCAACATGCCGTCAATGCCAATCGATTTCAGCGAAACCACAAACGAATTGACCGGCAAATTGCTTTGCAGCCCGCCCGACGTTCCAATGCGTATAATTTCCAGTGATTTTTTATCCTTTTTTATCTCCCGTTTTTCAAGGTCGATATTTACCAGGGCATCCAGTTCGTTTAAAACAATGTCGATATTGTCGGTGCCAATTCCGGTAGATATTACCGAAATTTTTTTGCCGTTGTAAAGTCCGGTCACGGTTTTAAATTCGCGGTTTTGCACTGAAAAATCTATCCGTTCAAAAAATCCGGCAATGGTATCTACCCGGGCCTGATCGCCTACCAGCAAAATCTTGTCGGCAATATTTTCGGGTTTCAGGTGTAAATGAAAAACAGAGCCGTCTTTGTTCAGTATTAGTTCCGATTCTTTTATCATTTTTTTTGCTTTATGGAGTCAAATCTATTCAAAATTAGGTAAGTAGCAAATAAATCGCATTAAAATATATGAACATTTAAAGGCTCCGGGTTACTTTATAAAACGAAAAATGTTAACAACTTGCAGGAAAGGAACATCAATTGAAGGCAGGAATAATTAGATTGTAAGGGTTAAATTTTTATTTTTGAACAAATTATAACTAAACATTTAGCAAATGTCGTTTAAAATTTTCTCCCTTCAGCTTCTGGGTAAGATTAAACCAGTTGAAAAAATTGAATCTCAGCGTAACCAGTTACACAACGATTATCTTGAATTCTGCCAGGTTGAAAAATCGGAAGAACTGGCCAATTTTCTTGAGTTGGAAAAAGAAATTAACTCTGCTGATTTCAAAAAAAAGAAAAAAGAAATCCAGTCGTTGCAATTTAAAGGCAGCGAGGAATCGAATTTATTAAATGAGTTTGAAAAGCTTAAAAAAACCAAAAGCATAAAAAAATACCTTGAAACAGAAGGTTCAGAAGAGCTTAAGCGGTTTGAAGCATTAAAAGATTCGGAAAAAATAAAAGAGTACCATGCTCTTTATGAGTATATTAAAGAAGGTGATTTTCAGAAAGAAAAGAAAGAGATAGAAAGCCAGGTCTATAAAGGCTCGGTGGAGGAGAAGCATTATAATGATTACAAAAAGCTTTTAAAATTACCGGGAATTAAGGCTTACATGGAGCTTGACGGTTCGCAGGCCCTTGCGTGGCATGAAAAATTTTCGGATTCCGATAAACTGAAAAGATACCTGGAACTTAAAAATATTCCCAGCCTGGATAAAGAAAAGAAAAAGGAGTTTAAAACCCTGCAGAAGGACCCTGAAATAAAATCGTATTTCAAATTTGAGCACTCAAAAAAGTTAAAACTATACCGCGAAACGGCCGACAGTTACAACCTGAAAAAATTGCAAGAGCTAAAAGATTATGTTGAGAACGAATCGTTTCAAAAACGGGTTTCCTATTTAAAAGATAAAAAGAAATTTCAGAAAAGCGAACCTTTTAAAAAATGGCAAAAATTTAAGCAACTTTCTGCAAGCGATGATGTTAAGTTCTTTTTGAAATTCGAAAAATCAGCTGCTTACAAAAATTATCTTGATGTTAAAGACTCCTTTGAACTTAAGCGGTATTTAGAGTTAAAAGAAATTGTTTCGTCGGATGATTTCCGGAAGCGCAAAGCTTATCTTGAAGACAAGCATAGATGGGAAAAGTCGGAGGAGTTTGGGAAAGAACAGCAATACCAGGAGATGAAACAACTTCCGCATTTGGTAAAATATTTCAAGTTGAAAGATGCTACGGTTTTTGATTTTTTCAAAAACTGGGATGTGGCTTTTGAAGATGATTTTAAAGGCGAAATGCTGGACGCCGGAAAATGGTCAACGCAATCATTATGGGCCGGAAAATCCCTTGGGCAAAATTATGCCATGCCGGGCGATTTGAATATTTATACCAACGGCAACAACATAAAAACCGGTGGTCACCTGGTTATTGAAACCCGAAAAGAAAAGGCCGACGGAATGGTTTGGCAAATGCCTGCAGGATTTGTTCCTGCTGATTTTGACTATACCTCCGGACTGGTTTCTACAGGGGAAAGTTTCTGGCAGGAAGACGGAATATTTGAAGCTAAGATTAAATTCGACCCGGTAAAAGAAGTGGTTAGCTCATTTGCATTGCAGGGCGAAAAAAATTCGCCGCGGATTCACCTGCTCGAAATGGGTGCCAAAAACCGCCTTGGAATTGGTACCACCGACCAAAATGGAAAAGTAAACGTGGAAGGGCTGGATATTTCCAACCTTAAAAAAGGGAAGTGGTACATTTTTACCCTCGAAAAATCGGGCAGTAAGTTAACCTGGAAAATTAACGACACCGAAGTTTTTCAGCTCAGTAACTCGCAGGTTAATTTTCCGTTGCATCTAAATCTTTTCAGCCTGGTAGTTTACGAAATTCCCGGGCATAACCTTCCGGTACGTTTTGAAACCGATTGGGTAAAGTGTTTTAAGAAAAAGTAATGGATGATAGTGAAAAAAATGAGCTATTAACTGATTGGGTGGAGCAATTTACTTCCGACCTGTTTTCCTGGGCCTGCCATAAGGTGTCGGATAACGAACTGGCGGCAGATTTGGTTCAGGATACATTTCTGGCTGCTGCCGAAAAACTGGAAAGTTTTAAAGGTGACAGTTCTCCCAAAACCTGGTTGTTCAGTGTTCTGAATCACAAAATTATTGATCATTATCGTAAAAAAGTGAACCAACACATTCCTCATGAAGATGAATCATTGTCAAGGTTTTTTGCGCCTGAAGGAGATTGGCAGGAAAACAGAAAACCTAAAAACTGGTTTGAGGAGGAAAACCTGCTTGATGACGATGAATTTCAGATTGTTTTAAAGGATTGCCTCGATGAGCTACCCGAAAAATGGAATCTCTGTGTAAAGTTAAAATACCTCAGTGGCAAAAAAGGGGAAGATGTGTGTCAGGAACTGGAAATATCACCGTCCAATTACTGGCAAATCATCCACAGGGCCAAAATGCAGCTGAGGGATTGTGTGGATGAAAATTGGTTCAATAATTAATTGAAAAGGATGAAGAAATTAATGAATATACTCTTTCTGTCGTGTTTAAAAGCCACAGAACTTATCGAGAAAAAATTACACTTAAGACTTTCGTTTAAAGAAAAACTTCAGCTTAAAGCGCACAAAATGATGTGCGATGCCTGCAGGTTATATGAAAAGCAAAGTACTTTTCTTGAAAAAGGAATTGAACAGCAGCAAAAAATTGGGATGGAAGAAATGGACATTGAGAAACTGAAAAAAGACATCTATTTACATTTGCATCAACATTAAATTGATTATTATCAGCGAAATAAATAAATGCTTTGTCCATCAAAAAAAACCATTGAACGAAACCTTTTATGGCAAAAATAAAGGTAATTGAGCACCACGAAGCTACCGGAAGGTTAAAAGAAATCTATGACGATATTGTAAAGAAACGCGG
>CAYRBS010000127.1:0-7144 GCA_964422335.1 uncultured Mariniphaga sp.
TATCCGAATATTTCCTTTATTTTCGCAGTTTTCTTACATCAATAGAATTTATGTGGCTGAAGGTTTCGAGCATCATCCTCAGGAATAAAATACTTTTACTTGGCATCTTGGCGGTTATCACCCTTTTTTTGGGCTATCATGCCCGCAAGGTTGAAATGTCGTATGAATATGCCTCTCTTTTACCCAAAAAGGATCAGGCATTTAAAGACCATCAACAATTTGTAGAAGTTTTTGGAGAGGAAGGCAACCTGATAGTCATCGGCATCCAGGATTCCAACTTTTTCCAGCTTGATCATTTCCGGAAATGGAAAGAATTAGGCCAAAATCTTTCTGAAGTGGAAGGGGTAGAAAACCTTTTGTCGGTTTCAAACACCTATAACCTTGAAAAGAACACCGAAGAACGGCGTTTTGAAGTAGAAGAAATATTTCCCGATAGCATAAACAGCCAGGAGGAACTCGATTTACTGGAAGAAAAATTCAGGAGCCTTCCTTTTTACAAAAACACAGTTTACGATCCTGACAGCCACTCTTACCTCATGGCTATTACGGTCAACAAGGATAAAATGCTGACCAAAGACCGGGAAAAAATGGTTAAGTCCATCCAAAAAATAAGCCGCAAGTTTGAAGAGGAACAAAACGTGGATCTCCACTACTCGGGGCTCCCGTACATCCGGGTAGTAAATTCCATAAAAATTAAAAACGAACTCTATCTTTTCAGTGCACTGGCACTGGCTATATGTATTATTGTATTATTTCTTTTCTTTCGTTCGTTCAAAGCCGTTTTCGTTCCCGTTCTTATTGTGCTCACCGGTGTGGTATGGGCCATTGGCATGCTGGCGCTGTTCGATTACAAAATTACGCTGCTTTCAGGAATGATTCCTCCGTTATTGATTGTAATCGGCATTCCCAACAGCATTTACATGCTAAACAAATTTCATCACGAATATGTAAGCCACGGCAACAAAATTAAGGCGCTCCAGCGTGTTATCATTAAAATTGGCAATGCTACTTTTCTTACCAATCTTACCACCGCCTCGGGTTTTGCCACGTTTATTATTGTAAAAAGCGACATCTTAAAACAATTCGGCATAATTGCCTCACTCAATATTATGGGGTTGTTTGTATTGTCGCTGCTGCTTATACCTATTATTTTCAGTTTCATCGGGCCGCCTTCGTCAAAACATGTGAGCCACCTCAATAACCGGTTTGTTTCGGGCATCATCCGCCACCTGGTGCATATTACCGAACACCACCGGAAGAAAGTTTATTTCGCCACTGTGGTTATCCTGGCCATCGGGATTTACGGCATTACCCTTATGAAAAGCTCCGGCTACATGGTGGACGATATTCCGGAAAATGATCCGGTTTACAAAGATTTGAAATTTTTTGAGTCGAAATTCGACGGGTTAATGCCGCTGGAAATTATGGTGGATACAAAGCAGCCCGGCGGGGTCGTCCAGCTCCCCACATTTGCCAAAATAGATCAACTTGAAAGCCGGCTGGCAGAATACCCTGAACTTTCGCCCTCACTTTCGTTACTCAACCTGTTGAAATTTTCGAAACAGTCATTTTACAATGGCCGGGAAAATTATTACAGCATGCCCAACAACCGCGAGATCAATTTCATTATGCAATATGCATCCATTGGCGAAAACAATGCGGGTATGCTACATTCATTTATGGACAGTTCACGGCAGGTTACCCGTATCAGTATCCGTATGAAAGATGTGGGGACCAAACGGATGGAAGAGTTGCATGCCCGGTTCAATGCCGATATCGATTCCATTTTCACATCCGATAAATACGATGTCACCGTTACGGGTTCGAGCATCACCGCCTTCAAAGGCACCCAATACCTGCTGAAAAACCTGTTTACCAGTCTGGCACTTGCTATTTTACTCATTTCCACTTTTATGGCCATTATGTTCTCCTCATGGCGAATGGTTATTATGTCGCTCACCCCCAATGTTATTCCCCTGGTTTTCACTGCCGCTATCATGGGTTACTCCGGAATTCCCATAAAAGCCTCTACCATTTTGGTTTTCAGTATTGCTTTTGGAATTTCGGTTGACAACACCATCCATTTTCTTGCCAAATACCGCCAGGAACTTTTGGCCACCGGCTGGGACATCCGGCGGTCGGTGGTGCTGGCCCTGAAAGAAACAGGAGTGAGTATGCTTTACACGTCGGTTGTGCTGTTTTTCGGATTTGGAATTTTCTCCCTTTCCGGGTTCGGCGGAACAGTAGCCATGGGAGTGCTGGTTTCGTTAACATTGCTGGTAGCGGTCACATCCAATTTAATTCTGTTGCCTTCGCTGCTAACCGGCCTCGACCGGTTAACCACTACCCGCTCGTTTCAGGAACCTCTTCTCCATATTTACGATGAAGAAGAAGATATTGAACTGGAAGAATTGAAAATTAAGAACAACAACCACAATGAATAAACTTATGTACCCAATTGAAAAGCTCCAGAAAATTATTAACGATGAAATCGCCCGGCGCTCAGAAGGGTTAAACAGCCGGGAGCCAGCCGAACTTTATATCCCGGTTGCATACTCGCTTGGAGTAGGTGGCAAAAGATTGCGTCCTGTTTTATTGCTCATGGCTTACAACCTTTTTTCCGAAAAAATTGAAAATGCACTGCCTGCCGCAATGGCGGTTGAAGTTTTTCACAATTTCACCCTGCTTCACGACGACATAATGGACAAAGCCGAGGTACGCCGCAACAAACCCGCTGTTCATGTGAAATTCAGCGAAAACAACGCCATTCTTTCGGGCGATTCTATGGCTTTCCTCTCCTATCAGTATTTAATGGAATGCCGCTCGCAAAAGCTGTTTGAGGTGATAAAGCTGTTTACTGATACCGCGCTCGAGGTGTGTGAAGGCCAGCAATACGACATGGATTTTGAAAACCGCCCGGATGTTACCGAATCGGAATACATTCGTATGATCAGGTTAAAAACTGCCGTATTGATTGGGTGCAGCTTAAAAGCCGGTGCATTACTGGCTGATGCTTCACCGGAAAATGCACGGCAGCTTTACGATTTTGGCATCAACCTGGGACTGGCTTTCCAGCTTCAGGACGACTGGCTCGACACATTTGGGCAACAGGAAAATTTCGGAAAAAATATTGGCGGCGATATCGCAGCCAACAAAAAAACATACCTGCTTATAAAAGCACTGGAAAAGGCAACCAGCAGTCAAAAAAATGAACTTGAGAACTGGTTGGGGAAAAAGGATTTTGATCCACAGCAAAAAATTAATGCCGTTACTAAAATATTCACCCAGCTGGGTATAAAAGAACTAACCACTCAAAAAATCGATTTTTATTTTAACCAGGCATCCCAGCTTTTAAAAAACCTTCCGTTGCCCGAAGAAAAAAAATTACATTTGCAGTTGCTGAGCAATAAAATACTGGTACGCAACCATTAAAATAACTCCGGTAGAAATGGCAGTTCAGCGATATAAATCTTAAACTGAAATCACTTTGTTCAACACAAAAAAAAGCGGTATCTTTTGCCGCTTTAAAATATTAAAACCAAATGGACCAAAACAAAGGCAAAATTATTCAGGTCATCGGCCCCGTGGTTGATGTAAGTTTTGAAAGAGAGGGAGCCGATCTTCCTTCTATTTATGATGCACTCGAAATTATCCGCGAAGGAAAAGACAACCTGGTTGTTGAATGTCAGCAACACATAGGTGAAAATTCCATCCGTTGCATTGCCATGGACTCTACCGATGGCTTAACCCGCGGAATGGAAGTTTTACCCACAGGTAAATCGATCATAATGCCTTCCGGCGAAGAAGCCATGGGCCGTTTGCTGAACGTTACAGGCGACTCGGTGGACGGGTTGAAACAACTCCCGAAAAACGGTTTAAAAATTCACAGCGAACCACCCCGGTATGAAGATTTGGTTACCGAAACAGAAGTTCTATATACCGGGATAAAAGTGATCGACCTGATTGAACCTTACGCCAAAGGAGGGAAAATCGGGCTGTTTGGCGGTGCCGGGGTTGGAAAAACGGTGTTGATACAGGAGCTAATCAACAACATTGCACTGGCACACAGCGGCCTGTCGGTATTTGCCGGAGTAGGCGAACGCACCCGCGAGGGAAACGACCTGTTGCGCGAAATGATTGAAGCCAAAATTGTTGATTATGGTGATGAATTTCGCGAATCGATGGAAGCAGGCGGATGGGACCTTTCAAAAGTGGATCATGAAAAGCTGGAAAAGTCGAAACTGGCCATGGTTTTCGGGCAAATGAACGAACCACCCGGCGCCCGTGCGCGGGTAGCACTGTCAGGGCTGGCCATAGCCGAAAGCCTTCGCGACAGCGGAATCGGCAAAAATGAGGGACGCGATATTCTCTTTTTTATCGACAACGTTTTCCGTTTCACCCAGGCCGGGTCCGAAGTGTCGGCCCTGCTTGGCAGGATGCCTTCCGCAGTAGGTTACCAGCCAACACTTGCCACCGAAATGGGAAATATGCAGGAGCGGATTACTTCAACCAAACATGGTTCCATTACCTCGGTTCAGGCGGTTTATGTGCCTGCCGACGACCTCACCGATCCAGCCCCTGCCACCACTTTTGCCCACCTCGATGCAACCACTGTGTTAAGCCGCAAAATAGTGGAACTGGGCATTTACCCGGCGGTGGACCCGCTCGATTCTTCTTCCCGCATCCTCACTCCCGAGATTGTGGGCGATGAACATTATACCTGTGCACAAAATGTAATTCATTTGCTGCAACGCTACAAAGAGTTGCAGGATATTATCGCCATCCTTGGAATGGACGAACTTTCGGAAGAAGACAAACTGGTGGTACACCGTGCCCGGCGGGCTCAACGCTTCCTGTCGCAACCGTTTTTTGTGGCTTCGCAGTTTACCGGCCTCGAAGGAAAGCTGGTTTCGATAGAAGACACCATCAAAGGGTTTAACCTCATTCTGGACGGCAAAGTGGATAAATACCCCGAAGCTGCATTTAACCTCGTGGGTAACATTGACGAAGCCATCGAAAAAGGGGAACGTTTACTGGCCAATAAGTAACTAAACAATTTAAATCATGCTTCTCGAAATTATTACACCCGACAAAAAAATATACCAGGGCGAGGTAAAACGTGTCAGGCTCCCGGGCAGTAAGGGATTGTTTGAAATTTTGAAGAACCATGCACCCATTATTTCAACGCTGGACAAAGGAACGATACGGATTATTGACGAACACGACCGCACGCACACTTATGAAGTGAACGGTGGTATTGTGGAAAACAAAAACAATAATGTAATTGTATTACTGGAATCAGCTTGAAGATAAAATACCTGGTCATACGGTTTAGTTCCATCGGCGATATTGTTTTAACCACGCCGGTGGTGCGATGCCTGAAAAAACAGGTTGAGGGTGCAGAAGTACATTTTGTAACCAAAAGTAAATACGCTCACCTCGTTGCGCCCAATCCATACATCGATAAAGTACATGAGTTTTCGGACAACATAAACAAACTGATTGACCTGCTAAAACAGGAAAAATTCGATTACATTATCGATCTCCACCAAAACTTCAGGAGCAACCGCATAAAAAACCGTCTGAAAGCGCCGGCCTTTTCTTTTGAAAAACTCAACTTCCAGAAATTCCTGTTCATACGATTTAAAATAAACCGGCTCCCAAAAAAACACATCGTGGACCGGTACATGGAAACCCTGAGCGTTTTCGATGTAAAAAACGACGGAAAAGGGCTTGATTTTTTCATCCCTGAAAACCGCAGCTTTAACCGCAATGAACTGCCACCTTTGTTCAACAAAGGGTTTATTGCCATTGTAATTGCAGGCACCTACCCCACCAAAAAACTCCCGGAAAAAAAAATTGTTGAAATTTGCAACCAAACCAATTTCCCCGCAATCCTTTTAGGGGGGGAAAACGAACAGGAAGAGGGAGAACGCATCTTTTCGCAAACCAATGGAAATGTTTTAAATTTTGCCGGGAAAATCGACCTGGACCAATCGGCAAGCTTAATCCGCGAAGCCCGGCTGGTTGTAACCAATGACACTGGCCTGATGCACATTGCTGCTGCCTTCCGGAAGAAAATCCTCTCGTTTTGGGGAAACACAGTTCCGGAATTCGGGATGTCGCCCTACATGGCACACCCGGATTCAAAAATGATGGAAATTAAAAACCTCAAATGCCGTCCCTGTTCAAAACTGGGGTATCGAAAATGCCCGAAAAAACATTTTCGCTGTATGGAAGAACAGGACATAAAAATAGCTGTAAAATGGATCAATCATCATTTTGCCCGTTGAATTAAATTGGGTTTTTGTTAAAATTTTAACCGGAAGTTTCTTTAATTTTGGGCATTTTCATCTGTTTGGCTATATTGTTCGAACTGAAAACAAGAAAAATGAATACCAAAAAATACAGCCTGATAACCGGCGCCAGCTGCGGTTTAGGAAAAGATTTGGCAACGGAATGTGCCAGCAGGGGAAGAAACCTTCTGTTAACTGCGCTGCCCGGGGAAAATGTTAAAAAGTTTGGAGAAAAATTATCACGGGAATTTAATATTGACGTAATCACCTTTGAAGCAGACCTCACCAATCACGATGCAATCAGGGAACTGGCAGCCACTATTACAGAAAATTACGAGGTGGACATACTCATCAACAACGCCGGGCTGGGAGGGGCACAACTTTTTACGGAGGCAACCCCGGAATACATCGAACAAATTGTGTTGCTGAATATTTATGCACTGGTAATGCTCACCCGGCTGTTACTTCCCAACCTGACAAAACAAGACAAAGCCTACATTTTAAATATTGGCAGCATGGCCTCGTTCAGCCCCATGCCCTACAAAACGGTTTATCCGGCCTCCAAAGCGTTTGTTTACTCTTTTTCGCGGGGCCTGGACGCTGAGCTGAAGGGAACCGGCGTATCGGTGAGCGTTGCGCATCCCGGCGGCATGAAAACCAATGCCGAAGTAACCCGTCGCATTGAAAAACACAACTGGCTCATCCAAACCACCACCCTCTCTTCCCGGAAAGTAGCGCAAATTTGTATCCGGCGCCTGTTAAAAAGAAGAAAGTTGATTATTCCCGGTGTTATTAATAAACTGAGCTGGCTCGTTTTAAAAGTTGTCCCCCTTTGGCTGCGCCTTTCC
>CAYRBS010000128.1:0-7069 GCA_964422335.1 uncultured Mariniphaga sp.
CGGGATTGTACAGTTTTACCTTGTTGAACAGCACTTTTGCCTGGTTGTAATTTCCCGTAAAATAGGAAGTCCAGGCCAGCATAAGCAGCCCGTCGTAATCGAACGGGTACAAATCCACCACCTTTTTGAACAGCGGCAGGGCTTTGTCGTAATTTTTCCTTTCGTAATAAACCATTCCCAGCCGGTACATGGCCACCGTGTTGTTGGGATGAATTTCCAGTATTTTATTGTATAACCCAATCACTTCGTCCCAGTTTCCCCGGGCAGCTTTTGGAAGTATCAGGCCAAACTTTGCTTCCTCAGAATAGGGTTTCAATTCCTGCGCCCGCGAATAGTAACGAATGGATTCGTCGAGGTTACCGGCATTATAATTCAACCAACCCAGCCGGAGGTTAATCTCATAGGAACCGGACTCGTACACTTTATCCAGTTCAGCCGCGGCACCTGAAAGATTACCTTTTTCTTCCAGCTCATAACTCCGGGCAAATGCTTGTTCGAGTGCTTCCTGGTTGACCTGCCCCCAAACGGGTACCGACGCAATCAGCAATAATAAAATAAACACTTTCAATTTTAAAAATTCCATGATATTCCGGTTGTTAAAGTATGTTTCAAATAACTATAATTCACTGTGTTGCCTCTTATTCTGTTGGTATAAACCTGGTAGGTTTCCGTAACGTCCTGCTGAATGTACCGCAAAACAAACTGGTATTTTTTCCCTGTGGGAAAATAAATACTTCCTGAAAATTTTTGTTCCGATGTTCCCGGAAAATTGGAAATTACATATCCCCCCGGTTCAATAAAGTTTTCCATCTCGCCATTTAGATACTGACCGTAAAAATGCACCGGCCCCAGTTGTAATCCGCCCGAAATGCCAAAGGTATTATACCCGAATTCATTTTCATCCTCTCCCTTGAAATAAACACGGGGTGTAAAATAAAAATTCAGATTCGAAAAAGGGTAAACCGTCAGCCAGGCCGAAAGCTGTGTAAAATTGTTGTCGTTAACGGAAGCCCGGTTTATTTCGGCTCCGGGAGAAAAGTTTCCCCAGTGGGTCCATGTTGCCGTCGAGAAAATAACATCTGAATAATTGATTCCTGCAACGTAGAATGTATTGGGATCATAATTCCCCAGCACTAAATCCGTATTTCCCCAAATAACATTCAGGGAAGGAGAAACGTACCATTTTTTACCCCACACAAAATAAGGATTCAAAAAGTACTGAAACTGATTGATTTTTATAGGAAAAGAATACCCAGAACCCCAGTCGAGATGCTCTTCGCGGTTCAGGCCCACATACGTAAAGTTATGGTTCAGGCTAAAACCCGGGGAAATGCGGTGGCTAAGGTCGAACGACTCAAAATGATAGTTTTTCAGATAGAACGCTTCTCCGTAATCATCGCCTACCCCGGCTTCCTGCCCGTGGGACGCATTTTTCAACGATTCAAAATCAGGATTAAAACTGTATCCTGCCTCCAGCGCCAGCCGTGTTATTTTTCCGGTGGCAAACCCTGTTTTTTCTTTCATTTCCTGCGAAAAATTTCCGGCAATTTTGAAAGCTTCCGCTTCGCGCCCGCCAAAAACCAGGCTGTAATAAAGGTACTCCTGCAGCCAGTCGAACGACTGATCGTTTTCCCATGCTTTAAAAAACCATTTGGAGGCAGTGCGGTACCTTTTCAGGTTATAATACGCAATTCCGGTACGTGCCTGCAAATAGAAAAAATCGATTCCCTGTTCGCGGGCATCCTTTGAAAAACGGATCAATTCTTCCCATTTTTCCTGTTCAAAAAGTGCGTAGGAAGTTTTATCCACTTCCGTAAAGTTCAATTGTTTTTGCGCCCACCCTCCCAGGGTTAGCGCCATTAAAACAGCTATTAATCCAATTCGTTCCGACATATCATTTTAATCTTTGCCTCATCAAAATTAATTGAAATTTCAAAATCGCCCTGCTGGTTTATTTCCAGTGCACCCTGACACATTTTCATTTTCCTGCCGGCAATTTTTTTGGTAATCACCGTGTCCATTTTCACGTGGTCCGATGACAGAATATCTCCCGCATCCTTCATGGTAAGCCGAAATTCTGCTTTCAGAAAAAGGAACAGAGGGGCGATAAAATCCTGCAGGTATTTTAAAACACCGCCAAAAAGCAGGTGGACCGGCAGGCTATCAGCAGCCTGGCTGTTAGGCAGGAATGCAACCGGTACTTTATACAACATCACGTAAAACCAGAACAACGAAGCGTGTTTTTTGCCAATGTAGTTGGTAAAATAGTGCATATCGCCGTTGTTGTAAAGATAGGCCCGTCCGCCCTCTTTTTTACTCCGGATAAACGTCGTGTTATACACATCGGTTTCCACTTCCCAGGTGAACTCACCGGCCCGTTTTTTCCATTTTGGCTTTTCTGATTCCACTTCCACCGAAACATTTATCCGCCGGCCGGGGATAAAATGCAGCGCTTTAACCAGCACTTCGTCGCGTGAAGGATTGGCGAGCACCTGGTTTTTTAAGGGAAATTCAAATGATTTCAGGGAATAACCGGAGCTTTCTTTCAGCAAATAATGGCCAAACGGATAGTCGAGGGTGATTGAACCCACATAAGGATGGGCCTGAAACTGAAAGTGCAGGTGCGGATAGGGCGAGCGCCCCGAATTTCCGCAGCGTCCGATTACTTGTCCTTTTTTCACGGAATCACCCGTTTTCACTTCTGCCGACTGGTATTTTAAATGGCTCAGTTTGGAATAATGGCCATCGTCATGCTTTATGATAACGGTATTACCCCAATTATCTTTGGTATTTATATCGCCAATGGTATTATCAGGAATGTTGTTAATCACCTCTGCCACCTCCCCGTCAGCCGGCGACAATACAGCTTTTCCAAAGCAAAAGTAGTCTTCGGTATAATCTCCCGCGTTTTTGAATTGTTCTCCCTCGCGGTTGGTGACAATAAAATCCCAGGCATGGCGCCAGGCGCCTTTATGGGTGTACTCGCCGTTATGCGCCTGGCTCACCGTCCATTCGCCGTAAAAAGGCAAGGATGCCGAAACAGGGAAAGCAGCCGGAAACCGTTTCATGTTGCCGGAATAGAGGTACAGGTTTTTCTCCGGATTGCCCAGTTGCACCGGTGTTTCAATTAAATGCCGGACGCGTTGTTCACGCAGTTTCAGGGCATACAAAAACATTAAAACTATGGCATTGAAAGGCAACGAATAAGGTGAAATTTTGAGAAGCATGAAAGCCTGCTGGGTACTGGTGGTGATTAGTACAACCGCCGGAAGCAACAAAATAATCCAACCAAAACTGACCCTTCCCGGAACCAGGTAGTAACCACCCAGTGCAATAGCCGTGAGGATATAATTGAACCCGATAAAAGTGTATCCCAGCGAGTCAAACTCAATGCCCACAAGCCGGTAGAACAAAAAAGCCACCGCGTATCCCAAAACAGAAAGGACAAATGTAATGCGTGAATAAATCAGCAATCCCAGCGCAATAATAATCCCGGCCAGTAAATGAACCTGGAAAAAAATAGCGCCCAGCGAATGGAAATAAATACGGATAAACGACGATTTGATATTATTTTCGAGGAAGTCGTAAAAATCGACAAACACCTTCCCGCCAACAGAATAAAGCTCGTTGTAAACATAAATGCCCCGTTCACTCAGGTTAAGTGCCGACAAACTGTTAGCCGAAAGGGCCACAATCCAAATGGTAAACAGGAACGGCACACTGAGGAAAGGCAGGCCGTATTTTCCCAGTACTCCCTGAAAAACCACGGTAAGAAAAAAACAGGTGAGGGCTGCAATGGCTATCAAAACATACACCTCCACCGAAGGCTGATAAAAAAGTCCCACGCCCAAACCTACCAACAGCGCATTAAACCCGTAAAGCCCGGATCGCAGCATGTAGGTATTATAACCCAGCCCCCACGCCAGGGTATTGGCAATGAGCACCGCCACCAGGCCACCAATTCCGGCGCCGTAATCGAAAAAACTGATAGCCACAAGAAACACCGCCAGTGTTTTCGAGGTAGAAAAGAAAACCTGCGAATAACTGTTGAGGATTGAATAAAGAATTTCCTTTCCGGTGGCTACGTGTTGATTTTCCGGCATTTTTAATTTTTTATTTTCCCGATGATATCGAAGATTCCCGCAAAAATGATTTTTAAATATCTGCGTCTATCTGCGATATTTGCGGGGGATTTATTAACCAGATAATTTCCCTGAATCATTATGAATCCGGTTTGACTTCTGTATTTTTTAATGTTTCCAAATCTTCTTTCCTCTTGATAATATGTGCCTTACCATCCAAATCAATCAGCACCACATTGGGCCGGTAGGTGATAAACTGCATCCACTGGGTAACGTTGTAGGCACCCACGCGCTCAATTACCACCTGGTCGCCGGTGTTTACGTGCGGAAAATTAATGGCATCGCGAATGACATCGATATTCATACACAGCGGCCCGTAAATGGTTGTTTCCTCGAGGTATTCCGAAGTGGGTTTACTGGGGTAAACGCCCAGGTTGTACCAAAAAGAAGTAAAAAGCAGGTTTACCCCGGCATCAATAACCATGTTGCGCCTTCCTGTGGAAGAACGTTTATTTGCCAAAACGGTGGTGAGCAAATATCCTGCATCGTCGATCAATGCACGGCCCGTTTCCATGAACAGCGCCGGCAGGTTTTCGTGTGGAATTTCAGACGAAATAAGGGCGTTGGAAATGGCTTCGGCATATTCGTCGAACGAGGGGCAGGTTTCGCTTCCCGGCATGTACGCGCCTTTCAGTGAATTTTTTGATGCGAACCCTCCGCCCAAATCGATGTATTTCATCCAGTGGCTAAATTTGCGGTGGGTTGCCATAAACAGGTTGGCCAGTTTGGTAGCTGCCACCGCATAAGCTGAGGTCGCCATGATGTAGGTCCCGATGTGGGTATGCAAACCAATCAGCTCCAGCTTGTCGGCCAGCATAATCCGGTTGATGGCATTCCAGGCTTCCCCGTTTTCGTAGTTAAAACCAAAACGGTCCCACATGGGATAAATGCCGGTATCCATATTCACCCGGATAGCCACCCGCGCTTTTTTGTCCAATTTGCGGGTTACTTCAATCAGCAGATACAGTTCGTCAAAATGGTCGATATGAATGCAGGCGTTGTGGTTGATGGCCAGGGTTAAATCTTCCGCCGATTTTTCAGGGCCGTTGAACAGAATTTGCGAACCACTTACTCCCAAAGCAAGCGCTTTCTCAAATTCGAATCCCGAAACCACTTCTGCCCAGGCGCCCTCGTCGTGAAAAATATTGCAAACGGCATCTAAGTAATTGGTTTTGTACGACCAGGCAAACTGCACCTTCGGGTAGCGGGTTTCAAACGCCCGGCGGGCTTCGGAATAGGTATCCCTGATGGTTTTTTCGGAGAAAACAAACACAGGAGAACCATAGTCCTCTATCAGTTTCGACACGGGAATCCCGTCGATTTCGGTAATAAATTTTGGTTTGGCAGGAAGCCCGAATTTACTTGGCATCCCGGCGGTAATTTTACTAATCACCGGCTTTTCGTATTTTAATTTACCCATAGTTGTTAAATTTCTTTGTTCATCGAGATTGCAGCAAATTTTTCCAAATCCACAATCATGTCGTACGAATAGCGCACAAACATTTTTCCAATTTTGTATTCCTTCATGGGTTTCACCTCCATGCCCAGGGCCAGTTTCACCAAAGCTTCGGGGATATTTTGCCCGGCGCCCACGGCAAGGTAAACCCAGGCGGGAATCCGTGGATTGATTTCCACGAGGTAGTATTCGCCTGTATTGGTTTTTATCAGTTCAAGTTCCATTCCGCCCCGCCATTTGGTTTGCCGGATGAGCGTCCGGGTTATTTCCATCATTTTTTCATCGGCCAGTGTAATGCCGCCCCATGCTTTTCCTTTGTCGGTGATGTATTGTTTGCGCATGGGAACTGCTGCAATGGTATTGCCTTTCCCGTCGCCCAATGCCACTACATTTACCTCGGTGCCTTCTACAAATTCCTGGGCAATAACCGGCAAGCCCCATTGAGAAGAAATTTTCAGAAACGCCTGTTTTGCCTGTTCCTTGTTGTTGGCCTGGTAGGCATCGTAAAATTGCCCTTTCACCATTACCGGGTAATCGAACTTATCTTCCATTTCAGTTATCTGTCCCAAACTTCCGAGGTTCATACTGTCAGGCACTTTCATTCCGTATTTCTTGCCGAATTCGGGCAGCTTGTGTTTTTCGCGCTCCTGAAACTGCTGAAGGGTAGGAAGAAATGTGTGGATTCCCTGTTTCAGGAGGCGCTCTTCATTTTTCATAAAAGAAAAAAGTTCGGCATCGAAATTGGGGACCAGCACATCTATTTTTTCCTGATGATGAATATGCTCAATACGCCGGATGAGTTCATCGGAACCCGAGGAAGGATAGGGAACCTGAAAAATACGGTCGCACAATCCCTCCATATAAATACCGGGCTCCAGGTTTTCGTAAACCAACCCGATTACCCTTACATCGAACCCGGAAGATTCTTTTATCCCGCGAATAAACGGGACCCCCGGGCCGGGATTGTCGGTATTGTTCAGGCCAGTTACGGCTAAGGTGAGGTGTTGTTTTCCCATTGCTGCCTAAATAAATTCCAGCGGATTGCCCTGAATGGTAACCTGGTGGTGTTTTAGTAACGTACAAAATTCATAAAAATCCTTTTCGAAGGTCAGTTCATCCACCTCGTATTTGGATGTAAATGCCTCCCTGATCTCTTCCATCTCTTTTCCCTCGGAAATCATTTTTATCATTTCCAGCCCCGGGGGGTTCAGGCTAAATGAGTCGCCGGTTTTTGAGTTGAACACAAAACCGTTATCGCTGATTTTTACTTCCTGTGCTATCTTCATGTGACAATAATTTTCAATTTCTATGGTACCCAAAAGAATTTGCAAGCCCGCTTCATTCGTATTAATTGAATGCATTCTGAAACATTCATTTCTATTCACAATCACGCCCGGAACTTGCGTGTGAAAAGTTACTTTCGAATTTAGAAATTTTCCTTCAGAAATTAACTCTAATTTAGCTTTAATCG
>CAYRBS010000129.1:0-7059 GCA_964422335.1 uncultured Mariniphaga sp.
AATTCGTTGATGGTTGAGGTTCGTTTCTATGCTGCCTCGTAAATTTCATTTTAACCAACACCTTTTGTTAGAGCTGTGTCCGGGCAAACGGGACCACATCCTGGGTGGTAAACTCATTGTTCAGGTATTTGTAATAACCGGTAATGGCAATCATGGCAGCGTTGTCCATGGTAAATTCAAATTTAGGAATGACCAGGTTCCATCCGTATTTCCGGGCATTTTCTTTTAAGGCATTCCGTAAACCCGAGTTTGCCGAAACCCCTCCGGCCACAGTTATTTCTTTTATCCCTGTTTTTTTCGCGGCTTTTTTCAGTTTGTCCAGCAACACTTCAATAATGGTATGTTGCAACGATGCACAAAGGTCGGGAAGATTTTCCTCAATAAAATGTTCGTTTTCTTTTATATTATCCCGCAGAAAATAAAGGAAACTGGTTTTTAGTCCGCTGAAACTATAGTCGAGTCCCTGGATACGGGGTTTTGCAAAGTTAAATTTCAGGGGGTCGCCCTGCTGTGCCAGTTTATCAACATGGGGCCCGCCAGGGTAGGGCAGTCCCATCACCTTGGCACATTTATCGAAAGCTTCGCCTGCTGCGTCGTCAATCGTTTGCCCAATCACTTTCATGTGCAGGTAGTCGTGCACTTCTATAATTTGTGAATTTCCGCCCGAAACCAGCAGACACAGAAACGGGAAACCGGGGGGATTAAAATCGATCCCTTTTTCTTTGATAAACAGCGCCAGCACGTGTCCCTGCAAGTGGTTAACTTCAATGAGCGGGATGCCGGAAGCAAGGGCAAATCCCTTGGCAAACGAGGTGCCCACAAGCAGCGAGCCCAGCAGTCCAGGCCCGCGGGTGAAAGCCACTGCCGAAATATCGGTTTTTGAAATTCCGGCCCGCCGGATGGCCAGGTCAACCACCGGGATAATGTTTTGCTGGTGGGCCCTGGAAGCCAGTTCCGGCACAACACCTCCGTATTCTTCGTGTACCTTTTGCCCGGCCACTACGTTGGATAAAATAACCCCGTCGTGGATGATGGCTGCCGAAGTATCGTCGCACGATGACTCAATGCCCAGAATGGTTATTCCTTTATTTTGTTCCTTTACCATATTGTTATTTCCCATTCAACCGTTATTCATTTTTTGATAAATCAATTACGGAATAATTTTTGATTGTAAGTTATTAAATCCCGTTGGTTAATAAGTCAACCGGTTTATTCCTGATTTTGTTCCCGGGAAAAGTTAGTTTCGTCTTACAAAAAAAGCAAAATTATCAAAAAAGGATGGAAAATAACACTTATCGTTTTGGTATTCCTGACCGGAATGCTTGGGGGAGCCTATTGGGCGATGCAAAGCAACAAGGTGCAAACTTATCTGACACAGCAACTTGCCGTTCAACTTTCAAAAAAAATTAATGCCAGCATCACCATCGGGAAAGTGGACTTCACCTTGTTCCGCAACCTGATATTGGAAGATGTGCTGGTAGAAGATCAGAAAGCCGACACGTTATTTTTTGCAGCAACTATATCGGCACAAATCGACAGCCTGAAAATCAGGAAACGGCGGGCGGCCCTCAATCGGTTAACATTTCAGCAGAGCCGTATCAACATCGATAGGGATTCGGCCAACCGGTTTAACTTCAGTTTTATTCTCGATTCATTAAAAATACCCCGTGATGAACCGGGCGAGTGGCAGTTCACCTGTAACCGGTTTAACTTTTCCGATTCGCGCATTCTTTATGATGACTCTTCCCGGCAGGAAAAAAGGTCTTTTGCCATGAATGACCTGAATTTTGATATTTCGGACCTTTCGCTCATTGAAGATTCGCTGCATTTTAATATAAACCAACTCTCGCTGAACGATGGGAAAAATCTGAATGTTAGCCACTTTCGAACAGGTTTTACATCAAAAGGCAGCAGGCTTGAGTTAGCCGGACTGGATATAAAAACGGACAGTTCCGATATAAGCAACAGCGAATTGATTATCGAGTTCCCGGAAGAAGAAGGCAACTCGCTTGAAACCATGCAATTTGATTTTCGTTTTTCACACTCAAAAATCAGTTTATCCGACGTTGCCCGGCTGGCGCCCGGTATAAAGGGGATGGACCAGGTGATTGATTGCTCGGGGCAGGTTGTTGGAAATATTGATGATATCAGAGGGAGGGACCTGGTTTTGCAAACAGGCCAGTCCACTTCCGCATCCCTCGATTTTTCCGCCAGCGGGATTTCCGATCCGGAAACCATGTACCTGTTCTTTGACCTCAAAGAATCGGAAACAACATTTAAAGATTTGAGCCGGATAAAACTGCCGGCCAAGCAGGCAATACCCTATCTCCGTTTTCCCGAACCGTTTTACGATGCGGGGGTTATTTCTTACCAGGGGAATTTCACCGGGTTTTTAACCGATTTTGTTGCTTATGGTACCCTTACCAGCGAAATGGGGGTTCTGAATACTGACGTTTCGGTAATTCCAGAATCGCAAAGGCGCATTGCTTATCAGGGAAAAGTAGCCACTGAAGATTTCAGGCTGGGCGAACTTTTTAAAGTCTCTGAAGTGGGCGAAATTACCTTCGACGGGAGTGTGGACGGTTACTTCAACCAGGCCGATAATTCGGTTTCCGGCGCATTTGAAGGCGATATTGTCCGGGTGGATGTCAATGGGTATGATTACAGGAATATCCGGCTTGACGGGTTGCTGAACAACAGAATGTTCGATGGACTGATTTCCGCCAATGATTCAAACCTTCAATTCGATTTTTTGGGAAAAGTGAATTTCAATCCTGAAGTACCGGTTTTCGATTTCCAGCTGGACCTGCAAAAAGTGATGCCCGGGAAATTGAACCTGAGCAAAGCCTATCCGGATTCCGAAATGTCATTTTTTATGAATGCCAATTTTAAAGGTAATCAAATCGACAACCTGGCCGGTTCCATTGAAGTGGAAAACGGAACCTACGAAAATCGCAACGGGGAACTTAACCTGGAAGGATTTGAGTTGCGGTCTATCCCCGGCGATCCGCTTAACTACCTTTCGTTTACGTCCGATTTTCTCGATATGGAAATTAATGGCAATTACCATTTTCAAAATATTGTGGTTGCACTCAAAAAGGCCATGACCCGCTACCTGCCGGCCGTTAATTATAACGAGCTGGCCGGGGCAGAGGAAAACAGATTTGGTTACCAGGTTAACGTGAAAGACCTCGATGATGTGTTGACGGTGTTTGCACCCGGCTACAAAGTGGAAACTCCGTTCCTGCTGTACGGCCGGATTGACTCAGAGCAGTCGGTTTTTGAACTTAAAGGAAGTATTCCAGGGCTCACCACGGAAAAGGTGATGATAAAGAATATTTTTATTGGGAACGGCCCCAGGGATGAAATTTATACCTCCCGTTTCAGGTTTGGTGAAATTCTGCTCCGGAACGGGATGAAGCTTGAAAACCTGACCATCGATTCTGAAATTTCGGACAATATCATCTATAACCAGATAGACTGGGCAAACTCGAATAAACAAGCCTATACCGGAAAAATAGAATCCCGTGCTGTATTTTCTGAAAACGGCACTGCTTCCCCGCTTGTTGAAGTGGAAGGAATACCTTCCGGAGTTTTTATGGCTGATACTTTATGGCAAATCAGCCCGTTTTCGGCGACCATCGACACGTCCTCGGTTGCCATAAGAGATTTCAGCTTTTCCAATAACGGTCACGGAATCAATATCGATGGGAAGATTTCGGAAGATGATTCAGATGTCCTAACAGTATTTTTTGAAAACATCGACTTGAAAACGCTGGGGATATACTTGGATGAGGAACTTCCGCTGGGAGGGATACTCAATGGCTCGGCCGAAGTACAGGATTTTTTCGGGCAACGGCTTGTGTTCTCAGATATGAATATCGATAACTTTAATTTTAAAGATCAGCGAATCGGGGATGTGTCGCTCGTAAATCAGTGGGACAATACCGAATCCGTTATCAGTTCAGAATTGCTGGTTACCGCCAACAACAGAAAGCGGTTGTTTGCCTCAGGAAGTTTTAACCCCCGTGACAATGAACTGCTTTACCATGCCGACTTCGACCACCTTTCGCTGGTAGTACTGGAAACCCTCATCCGGAAAAATATGTCCAACTTTCATGGCGATGCCTCCGGAAACCTGAAAATTCACGGAACTCCCCAAAAGGTTTTGATGGACGGGACCCTGGCAGGTACCAATGCGGGCCTCACCGTCGATTATACCCAGGTGAGTTACCATTTCGACGATTCGGTTCGTTTCAGTGGCGACACCATCCGGTTCGACAGGATTTCGATACGCGATAATGACGGGAACAGGGGGACGTTTAACGGCACCCTCGTGCACGATAATTTCCAGGACATGCAATACGATCTTACCATTTCTTCGCCCAAGCTAATTGTTATGAATACCACCCCAAGTAATAATCCCCAGTTCTTCGGGCGGGTTGTGGCTAACGGACGGTTTAGCATAACCGGTGTGGGAAAACAGGTGGATTTACGTGGTTCGGGAGCCACACTTGCCGGCACAAACGTTAATATTTCACTGGAGAATGAAAGCGAAATTGAACGGTACGATTTTATCCAGTTTGTTTCTACCGAAGATACCACAAGGCAACAATTCCTGTTTCCCCGTGACGACGACGGTGAATTTACCCTGAACCTGACTATCCACGCCACACCGGAGGCCCGGGCACAGCTCATTTACAATTCCCAAATCGGGGATGTGATAAAAGCACAGGGCGAAGGTATTTTGGAATTTGGTATGGATAATGATAACAACATCACCCTTTCGGGAAATTATACGATTGAACAGGGAGATTATCTTTTTACCCTGCAAAACGTAATCAACAAACGTTTTACCATTGAACAAGGAGGCACCATCGACTGGTCGGGTGACCCGTACAACGCTACCATCAATATCAGTGCGGTTTACAAACTGAAAGCGTCGTTGTATGATTTACTGGTAAATACTTACGATAATATTTATCAAAACCAGCGGATTCCGGTTGAATCAAAAATCTTACTTTCTGAAAATTTATCGAACCCGGCCATTGATTTCGATATTGAATTTCCAACGGTTGAAGACCGGTTAGTGGATGAGTTGAGGCAGTTTTTCAATACATCGGAAGAAATGAACAAACAAATTCTTTCGCTGGTTGTGCTCGGGAAATTTTACACTCCGGAATACCTGCGCGGTACCTACGAGGCACAAAACCCCAATTTAATCGGGACGACCGCCAGCGAATTGTTTTCCAATCAGTTGAGCAACTGGCTCTCGCAAATAAACAGCAACGTTGATATTGGCCTGAACTACCGCCCGGGGAGCCAGATTACCAACGATGAAATTGAGCTGGCGCTGAGCACACAAATGTTTAACGATCGGGTAACGGTTAACGGTAACATTGGCAACAACAGTAATCCTGCCTCCACCAACAACAGCCAGTTGGTGGGCGATTTTGAGGTGAATGTGAAACTTATTCCCAGCGGGAAAGTTCAGTTTAAGGCCTACAACCGTTCAAACAACAACCTGATTTACGAAACATCGCCTTACACCCAGGGTGTGGGGGTTTCATTCACCGAAGATTATAACAGCTTCAACGACTTGTACCATAAAATGAAATCCATATTTATCCGGAAAGAAGAGGAAGAGTAATTGCAAAAAGTTCAGCCCGTTAATGTACCTGGGTGCGGTCTTCTATTACCACCAGCCGGTATTTGTGGCCGGCCATTACTACGCGGTGGGCATCAATATGCAGGTGTTTGGTTACGATTTTGTTATTGATATAGAAATCGCGGATAAGTGACATTTCAGAAAGGTTTGAACCCGAAAGTAACTCCCTCATGGGGCATACTTTACAAAAATTTTCGTTCCGGGCAATTATTTTTCCACGTTCTGTGCAGCCCATTACTTCACAAAACTCATGGTTCAGAATATCGCCTTTGTCACTTTTCGTGAGTTTCTGAAAAGATTTATTGAAATAGTTTATTTTAAAATCGTGATCTGTTAGAAAAATCGCTTGCGGGTGATGTTCAATCAGCTGGTTTAGCAGATCATTGGCTTCTTCTATTCGTTGAAATTCGAGTCGCATGGCTGTTACTATTAATGGATTAGAAACTTTTGTCAGAAATAAACGATTGCAAATGTTGCAATTATTTCACGCAATCCAATGTAATAATTAAATTTAAATTTCCAATCGGATTTGTTTTAGTTTATTAAAAATACATTTTATTTATTTCAGGAATCAACTGATCCAAAGACCTTTTTCAGCAAGCTGGTAACTCTCGCCGAGGGATTTTCCCGAATCCGTTGTTCTTCGTTTTCAATTTTCATAAATAATCCGTCGAGTGCTTTTTCGGTAAGGTATTGATCGAGGTTAATATCTACCGGTTTCAGTCCGGCAATTTGACCCACCATGGAGGCGGCCACTTCGTTCCACCGCATGGTTAGCAAATCCCAGCTTTGTGCGGTTGAAATATTCCCCACCAGTTTTTTATCGAGCGATGCCTGTATTTTGGGGCGGTACAATGTGGTTAAATCGTCGTAGGTAGTCCGGTGCAGGTACTGTGTTGCTGCATTGTTTTCGCCTCTCAGGATTCCGGCAGCATCGTTAATGGTCATGCTTTTAATGCTGTTTACAAAAATGGGCTTCGCCTCGGAAGCCGCATCTTCGGCAGCCCGGTTTATCCGTAATAAAACGTCGTCGAGTAACTGCTCTCCGCCAGGGACTTTCGAAATATTTTCAACGATAATGTCTGCTTCGGGTGGCAGGAGGATTTTTGCCATTTCATCTTTGTAATAACCATCGGTAACGGCCAGTATATCCACTGATTTTTCGGTGCCAACTATCAACGCTTCTTTCAGCCCCGCAATAATTTCTGATTGGGTAAGCGGCCTTTCTTCATTGATTGTTTGTTGCGCAATTTGCGTCAGTTCAGCACAGGAAGAAAAAATAATCAGGATAAAAATTGATATTGGTTTTATTTGCTTCATAGTTTGTAAAATTGATAAAAACTGCGACAAGTTACAAATAAATATTTTCTGAGGTGCTGCGAGTTGTGATC
>CAYRBS010000130.1:0-7055 GCA_964422335.1 uncultured Mariniphaga sp.
AAACCGGGTGTTGTAACAGGCTCCGATTTACAGTATATTTTTAAAGTGGCCCAGCAGAACAAATTTGCACTCCCTGCAGTAAATGTGGTCGGATCGTCTTCTATCAATGCGGTAATGGAAGCAGCCAAAGCGGCCAATGCGCCGGTAATGATTCAATTCTCCAATGGGGGAGCTGTTTTTAATGCCGGGAAAGGGCTGAAAATGGAAGGAATGGATGCTGCTGTTTTGGGCGGCGTTGCCGGCGCCAGGCACATTCACACGCTGGCCGAAGCTTACGGTGTAAGGGTGGTGTTACACACCGACCATGCAGCAAAAAAACTGCTTCCCTGGATTGACGGCCTGCTCGATGCCGGTGAAAAACATTTTGCGGAAACAGGAAAACCGTTGTTCAGTTCGCATATGCTCGACCTTTCGGAAGAACCGCTCGAAGAAAATATTGAAATATGCAAAAAATACCTTGCGCGCATGAGCAAAATGGGTATGACCCTCGAAATTGAACTGGGAATTACCGGGGGTGAAGAAGACGGGGTGGACAATACCGATGTGGATAGTTCGAAGCTTTACACCCAGCCGGAAGAAGTATTTTATGCCTACCAGGAGCTGAGCAAGGTTAGTCCCAACTTTACGGTGGCCGCCTCATTTGGAAACGTTCATGGTGTGTATAAACCAGGCAACGTGAAATTACAACCGGTTATTCTGAAAAAATCGCAGGAGTACATTAAAAATAAACTGGGGTTAGACGATGATTTCCCGGTAGATTTTGTGTTCCACGGTGGCTCGGGTTCATCGCTTGAAGAAATTCGCGAAGCCATTGAGTATGGAATAATTAAAATGAATATTGATACCGATACGCAGTGGGCTTACTGGGATGGTGTGAGAAAATATGAAGCCGAAAAACACGATTACCTGCAAAAGCAAATTGGTAATCCCGAGGGCGAAGACAAACCCAACAAGAAGTTTTACGATCCGCGTGTCTGGTTGCGGAAGGGGGAGGAAGCAATGATTGCCCGCCTGCAAAAAGCGTTCGAAGACTTGAATGCAGTGAACAGTTTGTAACAAAATACTGAAAATTGAACAATAAAAAAACGGGATTTCATTAACTGAAACCCCGTTTTTTTTAAGAAATCTAATTTTTAGTTACTCAAATCTTTAAGTCGTATATTCCTGAATTTCAGCTCCGAGCCGTGTCCCAGGAACCCAATGTATCCTTTTTCGCGTTTCAGTCCGGGATGGTCCCTGCCGTCCAGCGTGCCGTTTTTGCTGGCTTCTTCAATGTCGCCATCGAGGATGACGGTGCCATTGAGGGTAATTTTTATTTTCGATCCATTTACAATTACCTCCTGTTCGTTCCATTCACCCACGGGATTCAGGTATCCGCGTTTGGCCGGAATGACTCCGTAAACCGAGCCATGGTACTGGTATTCTTTAAGGTTGGCATAAATGGGGGCGGTATTATCGAGAATTTGCAGTTCCATTCCTTCGTATGCCGCATCGCCGGTGAGTGGCGCCCGGATACCGAGCCCGTTGTTGGCGCCCGGGGTGAGTTGAAATTCAAAGCGGAAAATAAAATCACTGTATTCATCTTCCGTGAACAGATTTCCGTGTCCGCCTCTTTCCGGTTGTACATGCAGGTCGCCATCCTCTGCAAAATAATCGGTGGTGTTCCCCTGCCATCCGTCTAAGTTCATGCCGTTGAACAGCGAAACAAATCCATCGTTAACCTCTTCTTCGGTCAACCCGATTTCGTCGGTATTAATTTCTTTTACATAGATATCGCGGAAAGCCAGGTCGGTTCCGTGTGCCTGCAATTCGATGGGCCCTTTTTCGAAAATGGGCTGGTCGCGGTCCCAGTAGTTTTCCAGCGGAACATTGTCAACCACCAGTTCGCCGTTCAGGTAAACCGTTACATTTTCGCCAATCATTTTAATGCGGAAGGTATTCCATTCCCCAACCGGGTTGTCGGCTACTTTCAGGGGATCGCTTTCATGTTTCTTGTTGTTGTACAAACCGCCGGAGCCAACCTGCGCACCAACATCCACCCGCGAGGTATCCCAAATTTGCACCTGGGGAGTGCCGCGCAGGTAAATACCGCTGTCGCCGTTTTTGGTGATGCGCCAGTCAACTACCATTTCAAAATCGCCGTATTCTTTTACAGAACAGAGGTTGGCGCCATCGCCGTTAAAAACAATGGTATTGTCTTTTACGGCCCAATAATCGTGCATCGCCTTGTTGGCTTCTTCCTGTTTTTCAGCCAATTCTTCTTCACTCATTTCGGCGCGGGTTATCGGATTACCAACCAGTCCCTGCCAGCCATCCAGGTTTTCACCATTGAACATGGAAACAAAACCTTTTTCCTCCGGCATTTCTTCGAGGTAGTTTTTGATGTTAATAATATCGTAGTCGCTTTCATCGCCTGAAATTACCGAAACGATGCGTTCGAGCAGGTTGCGTACTTTTTCACCTGTAAAACCGTTTTTCCCGTCGGAATCGGGCAATGCAATTTTCATGATTGCCTGTGCTGCCGGTTGTTGCAGTTCGTTGTCATCCAGAAATTTTTCGAGGTACACAAGCGATAAATAGGTTTTCAGGTTGCCAATGGCATCGATAACCTGTTTTTTGGCCGCTGCGCCGGACGCATAAGGCATGATTTTCCGGTACTGGAGCAGTTTCTGATCATCGGTAAGATTGGCGCTGTTCACCTGCCTTACAAAATTAGAAAAAGCTTTTGACTGGTATTCGCCTGTGGTTGACTGGCAAATTTCGTAGAGCGATTCCGCAGCCGAATAATCCTGCCAGCTTGTGAGGGCTTCAAATGCTGTTTCCTTCAATGTACCCGATGCGCTGTTAAAGTGTTCTGTAACTGTTTCTAAAGCTGCATCGCCACCAATCTCAGGCAGAATGGCAATAATCCGTTCTTTTTTTCCGGTAGCATTCAACGCCTGCAATAATTTTCCGTTTTCGGTTTGTTCCGTTTCCACTCCCTTGGCTGCTTCAACCACGGCCAGTTGTACCTGCCTGATTTCATTTTCACCGTTAACCGAAAGAAGCAGGTCTATGAGTGCATCCAGGTTTTCTTCGGTTGAAATATTTTTGAGTGCATTAAAAGCTGCATTTTTTTCATCCTGATTTTGAGAATTTGTAAGCGCCAGGATATCGTTAAAATAAGCATTCCCGGCTTTGGCTGCAACTAAATCGATAAATGCTGCTTTTGTTTCGCCCGATGTGTTTTCCAGTTGGGCAGCTACCGGGGCAAGGTGTTTCTGGTCAATTAGTTGCAGCAATGCGTTTTTGGAAGCAGTAATGTCGTTTCCTCCCGCCAGGTGGTCGATAAGCACCGGGGCCGCTTCTTTTTCCTGCAATTTTACCAGCGCTTCAATGGCCTCCTGCCTTACTGCCGGTGAATTGTCATCCAGGTTTTCGGTAATAAAATCAACTGCCAGCGGATCGCCGCGGCGGCCCAGCATGTCAATTATTTCAGCCTTGATTTCTGCGGAAACCGAACCGGCTTTTTCAATCCATTGCCGTGTTCCGGCAACTCCGCCAATGTTTTCGGCAATGTTTAACACCGAATAGCGGAAAGGTTTGTTGTCGTTTTCTACCGCTTTTAGTAACAGCGGCATGACTTCGTATCCGAAATGGTTGGCATACACGGTTAACGCCCCTGCATAGTTATGCAATTTATCGTCGTCTTTGTTTGCTTTGAAAATGGCTTTCAGTGCTTTTTGGCAGCGTTTGGTTTCCCCTTTTTCACCCAGTCGGTCGGCATAATTCAGAAAAGCTTCGGCTGCATGGGTGGGTTCATATTCAAAGTCCACGTCTTTGGCAGCTTTCAGCAGCAGTTTATAGGAATCGGGGTGACCAATGTTGGCCAGGGCGCCAATGGTTGTTTTCCGGAGTGCGGGGTTTTCAGTATCGGCAAAATGGGTAATTGGTCTTACCGCCTGCTCGTACCGGAGTTCCCCCAATGCTTTGGTGAGGGTAATCCGTGCTTCCTCCCCTGCTTGCGGGAGGGCTTCAAAAAGCGCTGTTGCCGCGTTTTCGGAGCCAACAGACAAAAGCGTTTGGGTAGTGGGTTCCACCAATGCTTCTTCTGCGAGGTATTTTTTAATCGCATTTACCGATTTATTTCCGGCTACCAGGTTTAACTGGTTCAGTAAGAATGTTTTTACTTCCGTGTTGGAATGCTCTTCCAATGCATCGAGTAAACCTGTTTCCACAAAACTCCGTTCGTTTTCCCTGCCAAAATCACTTGCATACCTGGCCAGGCTGTTCAACGCAAAACGAACGGGTGTATCGTCATCCACACCGGGTGCCGTTAAAAGCGCGGATAGCTTTTCAAATCCCTGTGGCCCTAATTCAACCAGTTCGCCCATCGTCCGTTCGAGATGAACCAGGTCGCTGGTTGGCATCTGGGCCAAAACATCGGCTACCTTCGTGTCCAGCGTCCGTCTGTCCTGAGCAAAGGCCCCGGTAGTAAAAAGGGCCATAAGCAGGATTGCTGTATATTGAAATATTCTTTTGTTCATTTTTTCAACTAATAAATTATACATCATCAATAATAAATTTAGATTGTCCACGGTGCGCGCATGGGTGGGTTAATCAACCGGTTGGCTCCTTCATCGTCGATAAACTGAAGGTTCTCCGGATCGAAGTTGAGCGTACGCCCGAGGCGGACGGCAAGTATCCCGAGGTTTACCAGGGTAGAAGAGCGGAATCCGTTGGTTTCGTTCAGTGCAAACTTTTTCCGTGTTTTTACCGATTCGGTGAAGGTAGAAATCTGCGGTTCCGGGTCGGGCAGGGTATTGACGAACTCCTGCAGGTTGGGGATATCGGAGCGGAACCCGCGGAAAATTTTTCCGTTGGGGCCTTCAATATAAGCCGCGTCTTTGTCTTTGTTCTCGCCATCGAGAATTACCTGGCAACCATCGGCATAAGTGTATTCAACTCTTCGCCACGAGCCTACTGCATCGTAGTGTTGCTGCGGCGCATCCACCTCAATTCGCACAGGGTTTGTATCGTCTTTTCCCAACAGGTATTGAACCGGATCGAGGTAGTGTTGGCCCATGTCGCCCAGGCCGCCGCCGTCGTAATCCCAGTAACCACGGAATTTTGAATGTACCCGTTCAGGATTGTAAGGTTTGTAGGGGGCCGGACCGAGCCACATATCGTAATCGAGGTTTTCGGGAACAGACATTGGTTCGAGGTTGTGTTCGCCACTCCAGTAGAACTTCCAGTCGTACCCGGTAACACCGCTTACGGTCACTTTTAACGGCCATCCGAGGATGCCGCTGTCGATGACTTTTTTCAGCGGTTTTACATCAGTACCCAATCCATAAAAAGTATCTTTAAAACGGAACCAGGTGTTCAGGCGGAACATGCGCCCGTGTGCATTCACTGCCTCCATTACCTTTTTCCCTTCGCCGATCGTCCGGGTCATGGGTTTTTCGCACCAGATGTCTTTTCCGGCTTTGGCCGCTTCAACCGACATAATTCCGTGCCAGTGGGGTGGGGTGGCAATGTGTACAATGTCCACCTCGGGCAGTTGCACTACTTCCCTGAAATCGCGGAATGTTTTTACATCGTTGTCAATCATACTTTCGGCTCTGGCCAGGTGGTTGCTGTCCACATCGCAAATGGCTACCACGCGGGTACCTTCGTAAGGAATGTGGCCGCGGCCCATTCCGCCCACGCCAATAATAGCTTTGGTGAGTTGATCAGAGGGGGGCAAAAAGCCGTTGCCGCCCAACACATGGCGCGGAACAACGGTTAACCCGGCACCGGCAACCAACGCGCTCTTTAAAAATCTTCTTCTTGAAGTCGGACTTTTACTATTCATTATTACCTGTTTTAAGTTTCGAGAAACGATTTTTTTTATCCATTCAAATAGGGAAAAACCTGAAAGAATTGGTTTTTAGAATTAATTCCAAAGATAATATTTACTTTTTAAAAAAATATAAAACAAGAAAGCTAAAATTTGCTTTCCTGTCTGAACGGTAAATGGGATGTTAAAATTATTTGTCAACTTTAATTTTATGCGTTTTAATCTGATTATTTCGCTGCGCTTTTTGCCAGTTCCAGTAACCAGTCAAGGTAGCCGGCTGCAGTTTCAGAAGAGCAGTTTTCCAGGCTTTTCTGTAAGGCGTTTATAACCTTCTTTCTTTCAGAAGCGGATGCATCCTGAGCGGTAGATTGTGCGGTAATATCGAACAATACCTGTTTGGCGCCGGTTTGGGCCATGGGATTTTCTTCTGTAAGCATCGTGGCCAGTGGTTCAATCATGGGTGCGCCGATTGATTCGGCCGCTTTATGGGCCAGTTCCCTCAACCGGGCATCTTCTTCGTAAAAACCTTCTTCCACATAACCGGGTTCGGTATCCAAATCCCTGATGTACACATTGCGGAAGTGTGCAAATTCGCCTTCATCGCTGTGGTTCGACTGAAACCCGATGGCGCCTGCCAGTTGTTTTCCTTCCATGCTTTCCACCGTATCGATATCGGCAACGGTGGTCACTTCGCCATCTACCGAAATGGTAATGTTTTTCCGGTCGCATTTAATTTCCATTTCATGCCAGATGCCGGTAGTTTCGTCGGGCCGGTTGGTTACCGCCACATGCCCGTAAATGGAGCCGGTGCAATGCAGGTCGTCGCGGTAAGGTGTCCAGGGAGCCAGAAGTTGCACTTCAACGCCCGTTCCCCAGGGGTCTTCCGGATCGCTGCGGATTAAAACCCCGCTGTTTCCCACTTCCGACAACAGGTATTCAAATTTAAAGATAAAGTTCGCATACTGTTTTTCGGTGAACAGATCGCTTCCGTTTGGAGGTTCTGCAACAATAATCCCGTCAGAAACTTCAAAGCCGGGAACTTCCCCGGGCATCATCCAGTTGGTGAGGTCCTTACCGTTAAATAAGGGGGTGAAGCGATTGGGGTTTTGAGTAAACCCCAAAAAAGTAATTCCCAATAATGTAAAGAATATCAGTGTTTTCTTCATTTTATTATACTTGTTAATTCTTAATGATAAAACATGGAACCTGCCCGCTTTGGTGAGGCGGGTTCGTC
>CAYRBS010000131.1:0-7036 GCA_964422335.1 uncultured Mariniphaga sp.
TGCAGAAGATGAGGAGAAAGTGGCCGTAATGAAAAAAAACTATTTGCCTCCCAATTCTTCTGAACAGTGACGGTTTTTTAACTGTTTACCTCCCCTCCGGTAATTATTCAGGATCTCTATAATAAGGTTAAAAGGGCGGAGTGCCTAGTGGCAAAATGCTACGAAGGTTGAAAGCGAGAAAAAAGGTTTTAGAAGCTTTCTCAGTCAGGCGTGATAATTTTTAATAAAGTCCGAAAATAAAAGCAATTATCGTTATATTTGAAAAAAAATGTCATGCAAACAATTCGGTTACGGGTAAATGATAGTATTTTTCAACAACTGATGTGGCTCCTTAAGCGCTTCAGCAAAGATGAAATCGAAGTCATAAATGAAAATGAAGAATACCTATCCATTCAGGAATACCTCAAAAAAGAACTGGAAAAAATAGAAAAAGGAACTGCAGATTTTATAAGCCTCAACCAACTCGATGAAGGACTTGAATCGACCATCAGGAAATATGAAGATTAAGGTACTCAAATCCTTTAATGACAAGCTGAATAGTCAAATTGAATACATTTCCCGGGATAAACCTCAAGCAGCACGAAAATTCAAATCGGAACTGCTAATGCGGATAAAAAAGACACCCCTTATGCCTTATAAAAACAGGAAATCAATTTTCTTTGACCGTAATGACATTCGTGATTTGATTTACAAAGGATATATAGTGACTTATAAAATCAATCAAAACGAGAATTCAATCGAAGTTTTTGGATTTACTAAATTTGAAAACAACCCGTTTTAGAATCAATCCCATTTAAATACCTCCATTGTTGACTTGGATTTGTGGCAAGGTGATTCTCTGGGAGAATCAAATAAACCTGTTGCGAAACCGGAACCTTTTTGATATCTGCTCCATGTTTTATTTCACTACCAACACCAGGTATTTCGAGGCGGACCAGAATTCCCGGGGATCGTCGATCTCCAGCGTTCCTTTACCGTTGGTTCCCGTAATATGATAGGAATCTTCAGGATGTACTGATACAATATCCACTTTTCTTACATTTAGCGGAAGCGAATTGAATTCTCTGATATCCACAGTTGTAAAAGATTCCCTGTCGAAATCATCCCTCATAACTACCGTGCTGCCGATTCCCAAAATACCGCCTTCGCGTTCGACAATCCCTTCATCTTTAAGGTCGCCCGCCGTGCCTCTTTTATAATAAGCGGTGTTCAGGGCAACATCCTGCCTTTTTAAAGAATCGGCCTGCAGGGCACTGAGTTCCTCTATTTCATTCAAACGCGTTTTCAGTTGGCTGATGCTTTCGCTTTGCTCATCCACCTGTTGGTTCAGCCCGTTTGCTTCTGATTCTTTTTGTTCTAATTTTTGTTCGAGCTCTTTTGATTGTTTTTCCAGTTCCTCAACCATCGATTCCAGTTTGCCGGTTTGTTGGCTGGAATTAGTGAATTTTTGTTGAAGTGATGTGATAAGTTCCTGGTTTTCATCCAGTAATTCTTCAATAAAGGCAATGTCGGCCAGTATCTTCCCTTTCGGGGTGTCAGCCGCTCTGCCCTCAGTTTCTGAAAGCTCATCCGGCGCTCTGGCATTTTTTTTCAGCGAATCGAGGTGCGCCTGAATTTCAGTAAAATCATTTTGATAAGCCTCTAAATCAGCGTTTCTTTGAGTAGCAACGTTCTCAATACTGTCCAACTCCGTTTGTAACTGTTCTGCATCTTTTTTGTAATTGTGGCACGATGCAAAAATCAGGGCCAGTAAAATTACGATTGAATACTTCATCTTTGTAAATTTTAAATGGTTTCAATGGTCATTTTAAAAACAGTTTTATAACAATTTACGAATAAATGGGGGAACAGTGAAAAAAATCAGATAAAAATCAACTGTATTGATTTGTTGTTTAAATAAAACACCTCTCCCTCTTTTTTTTGTCACTTCCTTTTTGCCGTGTGGACAAAATGAACTATTTTCAGCGCTTCAAAAGAAAACGTTGAAATGAAGAAAATATATCAGTTTATTACCTCCCTGCCATTTATGGCATTTTTGTTTTTAACGCTGGCCTTTTCCATGGCCATTGCCACGTTTGTGGAGAGCAGTTATGGTACGCCGGCAGCCCGTTCGCTGATTTTTAATACCCATTGGTTCGAAGCATTGTGGGCGCTGTTTGCCCTCAATTTACTCAATAATTTGTTCCGGTACCGGCTGCTCAGCAAACGCCGGTTTACCATCGGGTTGTTTCATATCGCTTTTCTGGTGATGTTGCTGGGAGCCGCAGTTACGCGCTGGGTAAGTTACGAAGGTACGATGCATATTCGCGAAAACGACAGTTCGGATTATATTCTTTCCTCCGACGATTATTTTTTCGCCGGCATAGACGGCGAAACCGACGAAAAGAACGTGCATTTCTCGGAGTTAACTCCAAAGCAGTATTCGTCACGTTTTAATGTAAACGGGCAGCGCGTTAAAGTGAAATCCGTGGGGTTTATTTCCGATGCCGAACGCAAAGCCGTTCCGGCTGAAAGGGGTGAAGCTGTGGTTGATTTTGTTTTTTCCGATCCCGGTGAGCAGGGGATGCAGTCGTTCACGTTCCGCAGGGGCGACGTGCTCGATTACCCCGGATTTAAAGCCGGGTTTGAAACAGAAAACGAAACGGACATCCGCTTTTTTATGGAGGGCGGCGATCTGTTTATGACAGCCGACGGCCCCATGGAAGGCAGCACCATGTCGAGTGAGGAAACCGTTGAATTTGCCGCGGGCGACACCATTTCCGTACAAAAAATGTTTTTATATAACCTGAACGACTTCCGCTTTTTGGTGCGCGATTTTTTCCCCAGCGCGAAATTTACGGCAGTAAAAAGTTCGGCGCAAACCAATGAAGATGCGGTGATGGTGGAAATCTCCGACGGGATGAGGGAACAGACCGTACCGGTTTTTGGCAGTTCGGGGCTTGCCGCCGATACCGTGGAAGTTCCGCTGGGTAATGCCACCCTGAAACTGGCCTACGGGGCAAAACCTGTTCCCCTGTCGTTTCGCCTTCACCTGAATGATTTTCAGCTGGAACGTTACCCGGGTTCCGAATCGCCTTCGTCTTATGCATCGGAAGTGGTGCTGATCGACGAAGAGGAAGGGGTGGAGCGTGATGTCAGGATTTACATGAATAATACCTTGCTGTACAAAGGATACAAGTTTTTCCAGTCGTCGTACGACCAGGATGAAAAAGGGACCGTGCTTTCGGTGAACTACGATTTGTGGGGGACCTGGATTTCGTACGTTAGTTATGTGCTGCTTTTTTTCGGGTTCGTTTTGTCGCTGGTAAATAAAAATTCCTATTTCAGGTATTTGGTGCACCGGCTAAAACAAAGTTCGGTGAAAGGAGCCTCGCTGGTTCTTTTGGCGGGTGGTTTATCCTTTGGTGCATCTGCCCAGGAAAGTGCCGCCGGGGCCGGAATTCCCGATATTGACGACCGGGTGGTGGAAGGTTTCAGCGAATTGTGGGTGCAGGGAGTTGACGGTCGTATCGAGCCGATGTCCACCCTTTCCGGCGAAATTGTGCGCAAAGTGAGCCGGAAATCTTCGCTTTACGGAAAATCGTCCGATGAAGTGGTGCTGAGTATGATGACTTATCCTGAAGTCTGGCGCACCCTGCCCATTGTGCGCGTGGCGCATAAATCGCTGGCTTCGGAGCTGGGCATTTCCGGGAAATACATTACCGTTATGGATTTGTTCGACAGCCAGGGCAATTACCGGATTGCCGATGAAGTGCAGGCGGCTTTCAGTAAACCGGAGGCTATGCGTAACCAGCTGGAAAAAGAGTACATTTACCTGGATGAAAGGGTGAGTATCTGTTTTATGGTATTCCAGGGTTCGCTTTTCAATATATTCCCGCGTGAAAATATCGAAGATCCGTGGTATTCGCCCGGCGACGAAGCTGCCGAATACTCCGGGGGCGATTCTGTTTTTGTGAAAAACGGGGTGAACCTGATGTTGCAGTCGATTAACGACCGGCAAAACGACGATGCACTGGAAATTGTGAACGCCATCGATAATTTTCAGCAAAAATTCGGCGCCGACCTGTTGCCTTCGGAATCCATAAAAAAAGCCGAGCTAATTTATAACAAAGTGAACCCGTTCGAACGGATTTTTCCCTACTATTTATTATTCGGCTTTCTGTTGTTGTTTGTGTTGTTTGTGAATATTTTCAGGCAGAAACCACTGCCCGTGCTGCTGAAAAAATCGTTTTTCTTTGCCATCGTTTTTTTATTCGTGGTCCACACGGCGGGAATTATTGTGCGGTGGTACATTTCAGGCCGTGCTCCCTGGAGCAACGGCTACGAGTCGGTAGTATATGTTGCATGGGCCGCCATGCTGGCCGGAATTGTTTTCGGTCGGAAATACCCCATGGTGGTGGGGACCGCATCCTTTCTGGCCGGTATTGCGTTGTTCGTGGCCCATCTGAACTGGATGAACCCCGAAATTACTCCGCTGGTACCGGTGCTTAAATCTTACTGGCTTACCATTCACGTATCCATCATTACAGCCAGTTACGGGTTCCTTGGGTTAAGCGCCTTTTTGGGAATTTTGGTTTTAATTCTCATTATTCTTCGGAAAAACTCAAACGAGCAAAAGGTTAATGTGTTTATCGATCAGCTCACTTCTATTAACGAAATGTCAGCCACCGTGGGGCTTTACTTTCTTACCATTGGTACCTTTCTGGGAGGTGTTTGGGCAAACGAAAGCTGGGGCCGCTACTGGGGCTGGGACCCCAAGGAAACCTGGTCGCTGATTACCGTTGTTATCTATTCGTTTATAGTCCACATGCGGCTGATTCCTTCACTTAAGGGGATTTACAATTACAACATGGCTTCTGTTTTCGGTTTTGCATCCGTACTCATGACCTATTTTGGCGTGAATTATTTCCTGTCGGGCCTCCATTCGTATGGAAAAGGAGTTGCCGACGGGGTTCACCCGGCAGTGTTTATCAGTTTTGCACTGATTGGCGGGTTAATGATTTGGGCGTACCTGAAAGATATGAAGTACGAGAAAGAACAGCAGCAGGGTGTTTAATTTTTCTGTATTTTTAGAATGCTTCATTCTTATAGTCGAGTATTTTTTTGATAAGCAATTGAATATCAATTTTTTGCGATTATTTTAAATAAGTCTAAATAGAAGAAGTCCCTTCAATTCCTGGTTGCTTGAGAATTTAGTCACGGAGCAAAACAATTATATTTGGCGATTGACTAAATTGAAAAAATGACAGTTACAGTTAGACGTACATTTGACATCCTCGAAAAATACATGCAGGAATTTCCGCGCGAAGATGCGCTGGGAGGTAAAAATAATGGCGATTGGTACACCTACTCTACGGAAGAGTACCATAAAAAATCGCACCAGTTTGCCCTGGGGCTGCTGGCAATGGGGTTCAAAAAAGGCGATAAAATAGCCACGGTAACCTCCAACCGCCCCGAGTGGAATTTTGCCGACATGGGAATGGCCATGACCGGGGTGGTGCATGTACCCGTTTACCCTACCATTGGAGAAGAAGAATACAAATATATTCTCGAACATTCGGAGGCGAAGATGCTAATTGCCGGCGACCGGAAACTTTATGAAAAGCTGGCGCCTGTTGTGAAAGGGGTGCAGGGGATTCAGAAAATATACACTTTTGAAGCGGTAGAAGGAGCAAAAAATTACGAAGAAATTTTAACGCTGGGCGAATCAAAAAAGGAAGAGCTGGAGGGAAAACTGAAAGAGCTGAAAGATTCCATTGAACCGGACGATTTGGCAACCCTTATTTATACTTCCGGCACCACCGGCGTTCCCAAAGGGGTGATGCTTTCGCAGAATAACCTGGTTTCCAATTTTGTGTCGCATGCAAAAATGCACCACCTGGGTAAAGACCACCGGGTGATTAGTTTCCTTCCGCTGTGCCATGTCTATGAACGCAGTGTAAATTACCATTTTCAGTACAAAGGAATGGGCGTTTATTATGTGGGAAATTTAGGGCAAATTGTTACCGCCATTAAAGAAATTAAGCCCCACATGTTTAACTCGGTCCCCCGGCTGCTCGAGAAAGTGTACGATGGATTTGTGGCCAAAGGGGAAGAACTTTCAGGGGTTAAAAAAGCCCTTTATTTTTGGGCACTCCGACTGACCCAACATTTTGAATACAACAAAAAATACGGGCCCTGGTTAAAATTCAAAATTAATATGGCCGACAAGCTGATTTATTCGAAATGGCGCGAGGCTTTGGGCGGAAATATTGTGTATGCCGTGTCGGGCGGAGCAGCGTTGCAACCCCGAATTGCAAGGGTGCTTGGAATGGCCGGGATGTATAACCTGGAAGGATACGGTCTTACCGAAACTTCTCCCGTTATTGCCGTGAATAACCCGGCAACCGGTGAAATGAAAATAGGCACGGTAGGGCCGGTGCTCGAAGGATTTGAAGTGAAAATTGCCCCCGATGGCGAAATTTTGTGCAAAGGCCCCGGCGTGATGATGGGATATTATAAAGCGCCCGAGATGACTGCCGAAGTAATCGATGAAAACGGATGGTTCCACACCGGCGATATTGGTGTTTTTGAAGACGGAAAATACCTGAAAATCACCGACCGTAAAAAGGAAATTTTTAAACTTTCCGGCGGCAAATACATTGCCCCTCAAATGATTGAAAACAAGTTGAAAACATCCAATCTTATTGAGCAGGTGATGGTAATTGGCGCCAACGAAAAATTTGCCAGTGCACTTATTTCTCCCAACTTCCCGCTGCTGCACGATTGGTGCGCCGATCATAAAATACACTATGAAAACAACAAAGAGCTGATAAAAATTCCGGAAGTGATGGAAAAAATCCAGCGGGAGGTCAACAAAATCAACAAAACATTAGGCAGCCACGAGCAAATCTCCCGCATACGGCTGGTTTGTGAGGAATGGACCCCCGCCACCGGCGAATTATCGCCTACGCTGAAACTCCGTCGCAATGCAGTAGCAGTAAAATACCAGCACCTTATTAACGACATTTATTCCGCCGGGAAAGGTAAGTGATGG
>CAYRBS010000132.1:0-6972 GCA_964422335.1 uncultured Mariniphaga sp.
TTACCGGTTCATCGATGGTTTGCCTCAGGAGTTCGGCTTCCTGCACATAATTGTATCCAACAATCTGAATGCCTGCCTGAATAGCTGTTTTTACTTCTTCCGGTAATCTTGTTTTTGCCGCAGCAACAAGCAAAACCCCCGGAGGCAGGTTTTGCAGAATTCCGGTTACATTCTCCTGGATGGCATCCAAATCCAATTCATCCATTTTTTAATTCTTTATTTCATCTGTTTATAATTGTTTGTTTTTAATGGTAACAGATGGAACTCCCATGAATATTATAATCATGCTTATGTGTGAATAAATCTTATTCATGGTCGTTTCATACAACCGATTCATTTTTATGCTGATAAGGTGAGTCTGAAAATCTGCTAACTAATCACTCCCCGTGAATTTGTTTCTTTTTTGCCAGCAACTCTTCATGACTTTCGCGGTGGTCCGGATCGGGAATAATTGCATCAACCGGGCACACTTCAACGCATTGCGGCTCATCAAAAAAACCTACACACTCTGTGCATAAATTCGGGTTGATTTTATAAATCGGATCTCCTTCATTAATTGCCTCGTTTGGACATTCACTGGTACATACGCCACAAGCGATGCAATCGTCTGTAATCATTAATGCCATAATAAACCTCCTTTTTTAATAAGTTATTTTTTAACCGGATATGGATCCCAAACAACCAGCACCAACGCTCCTTTTTCTGATTCAAAAGGCCCGTGGTTTTCATGTGCACTGAAAATCTGGTAGTCGCCTTCGCGGTAAACTTTTCCTTCGCTTTTATATTCTCCTTTCAGAATAAAATGCTGTTCGGTAGTAACATGCGTGTGGTCAGCCATGTGGAAATTTTCCGGTAGCCTGAGTAAAATTGTCCTTTTACCGTTTTCATCACGCAATGTCTTTTTTTTCGCACCGCTACCATATTCCGTAGCTTCCTGCCAATGGGCTTCATTGTACAAATTCATTTGTTCTTTCATTTTAAGGCCCTCCTTTAAAATTACACTTAAATATAATAAACATATTCTCATTATGCAATGATTTATTTAGATTAATTTTAAATTGAATTGGTAATTGCAAGCAAGATAGTTTTGTAACTTTGCAACTGGAATAAAAGAGAAGACAACAATATATACAGAGATTTATTAAATTGACAGTTAATTTGTTATGAGTGAATCAGAAAGGCCGAATATTTTTAAGCTGCCCGACGTTGCCAAAGAATATGATAATTATTATCAAAAGGAAACGGGAAAATCCATCGACAAAATTGAAAAGGAAATTATTTCATCTCATTTAAATGATTTGCCCAGGGGGCATTTACTTGAACTGGGGTGTGGTACCGGGCACTGGACCCGCTTTTTCAGCCAGCAGGGATTCCATGTAACAGCTATCGACGAGTCGGAAGCCATGCTTGAAATGGCCCGTTCAAAAGATATTCAAAATGTTTCATTCCAATTAGCCGACGCAACCAGTCTTCCCTTTCCCGATAACAGTTTTGGGGCAATTGCATCGGTGACAATGCTTGAATTTGTTGAAGATGTTGAAGAAGTGCTGAATGAAATTAACCGGATTTTAAAACCCGGAGGGACACTTTTTCTGGGGTGTTTGAATCAATTGTCGGAATTGGGTAAAAACAAGGAAAATGATCCCGTTTTTAAACACGGAAGCTTTTTTACACCCGAAGAATTAAAGCAAATGCTTTCCCGGTTCGGGATTCCAACCATTACCACCGGCGTCTATTTCTCGCCCGGTTTTGAACTTTTAGACGGAACAGAAAAACAGGAAACCGTACAGCCTGCATTTATGGCAGCTTCGGTGAAGAAAACAAAATAGAAAATCATGGAAATAACAGTTGAAATCGGCTACTATCCTTTAATGGATAATTATGAAAAGCCCGTTGAAGATTTCATTGAAAAACTGGCCGAAAATAAAAAGATTACCATTGAATATGGAACAATGAGCAGCCTTTTAACCGGCCGGTACGAGGATGTAATGGAGCTGATGAATCAGCAGCTGAAACCATACCTGGAAAAATACCCGTCGGTTTTTACCCTGAAAATTTCCAGCGCCTGCAAAACCTGTAAAACCTGAAACAATGAGTTCCAAAGGCTATATTCACGTTTACACCGGTGACGGAAAAGGAAAAACCACAGCAGCTCTCGGATTGGCTTTGAGAGCAGTGGGCGCCGGCAAGAAAGTGTTTTTCGCCCAGTTTATCAAAGGGAAAACCTATTCCGAAATTGAAGCGGTAAGAAAGTTTGTCCCTGATATTACAATTAAACAATACGGTCTGGGCTGCTTTATCGTTGAAAAACCCACCGATGCTGATGTGCGTGCTGCCCGTAAAGGACTTGCAGATGTTACCCAAATTATGGCATCCGGGCTTTACGATTTGGTAGTTTTGGATGAAGCCACCATTGCGCTTTATTATCGGCTCTTTTCTGTCAATGAATTTTTGGAAATCCTGAATAACAAAAATCCGAAAACCGAGGTGGTGGTTACCGGCCGTTACGCTCCATCGGAACTGATAGAAATAGCCGACCTGGTTACTGAAATGAAAGAGGTGAAACATTATTACACCAAAGGAGTTGAAGCGCGAAAAGGGATTGAATACTGAAATTAAAAGTGCTTTGTCAGCATATCGGTAATTTCCCTCAAATTTTCAAACCACTCCGGATTGAGGGGCCACATTTGCTCCACTTCTCCGTCAATTTCCTCGGCAAAAACCCGTGCCTGTTCCTGGTCTAAATCGCTTTGGATGTAAATAACACCAATGTCTTCCTTTTTGGCCAAATCAACAAGGGCGGTCATCCGCTGTGGGGTGGGTTCTTTGCCGCCGGGTTCCAGCGAGTACTGAACCAGTCCGTATTCACGTGCAAAGTATGAAAGACTGGGATGGAACATGATAAACTGCCGGCCTTCATAATCCTTCAGGGTTGCCCTGATTTCACCATCCAGTTCATCAATTTTCTGCACAAAACGGGATAGATTCTCCTGATATTCACGTTTCTTTTCGGGATTTAACATTGAAAGTTCTTCGGTTATGCCGCCAGTCATTTGTTTTACCAGGGTAGGCGACAGCCAGGTGTGCGGATTGATTCCGCCGGTGGAACTTTTTTCGCCCGATGGAAGATATTCATCACTGATTAAATCCAATCCTTCCGAAAGATTTACCACTTTCATATCTCGGTTGGCCTGCTCAATTTTCTCCCGCCAGGAATATTCAAACCCGATGTAGCCAATCCGGAACCACACTTCCGAACGGTCGATGGCTTTCAATTGGGAAGGAATCAACGTAAAATCGGCAGGACTGGCGCCGGGGGGCAGCAATACGTTTATTTCGAAATCGTTGCCGGCAATTTCTTCCACAAAAGTTTTTATGGGTAAAATGCTGACTGTTACCACCGGTTTTTCGTCGTCTTCGTTTTTATTTTTTGATGAACCACATGAAAAAAATAATGCAACAACAATAAAAAATACCAGTCTTCTAATCATAACTTTCTGAAATTTTGCTGTTTTTAAATCTGTCAAATTCCTGATAACCTTTTACTTCCGGTTAATTGAAGTGAAATTTTTGAGAAGCGATAATGTGCTGTGCCAACTCAAAAGGAATCCCCAGTACCACTTCGTCTTTTTCAACACCTCCGTGTTTCCGCGATTCAGGACAACCGAATGACAAACTTACAACATTATTTTTATAACAATCTGCAAAAACGTTTCCACATACTGACAAAAGGGAGTAGGGCGGTATAGAAGGCCTGATCTCAATTTTTGCCAGGTTGTGCATAATTGAAGTAACAACCGAAGGTTTGATATAAATGATATACAAATCGGGTTTTTCCTTTTCTTCCATTTTCTCCGTCATGCCCAAATTTAGGTGGGTAATTCCATTAAGCCGGGGAATATTCTTTAACGCGTTTAATATAAACTGAACAGGAATTCCATTGTTTTCGGAAATAGTCTGTGCAAGCAATTGGTCGTCTTTGTCAAAACCAACACTTCGCCTGGCTCCCGGGCAGCCCAGGTTTTCGTCGGTTACCCTGACCGGAGCATCGAATGAAAGGTTCACCGCTTCGCAAAATTTGAGCTGCTTTGACGGAATATCAATGGATTCGGATATCCGACCGTTTACATTGATTGCCGTACATTTGGGGCCAAAAATATTTTTTAAGTCATCAATCATTTTTTGATTTCTTTAAGCTCAAACATATTTCCGCTTTTATCCCAAACAAAATAGGTGTCATTTCGCCCAGGGTTTATTTTTACTTCGGTTTTGTAGCCCAATTTTCTGGCATTATAATAAATAATACTGCTGTTGGGATACTCCAGACAAAAATGAGAAAAAGTCTTCCTACTCTTTTCGGGGAAAAGAAATATTTCAAACCATACATTATTCTTCTCCATGAAATAAACATCAATTTCTTTCTCTTTCCCAAAAAATTTCAAAGTAATACCGGCATCCATCAAATTTTTTTTCTTCAACCTGAAATCCAAAATATCTTCGTAAAAATTTTCGATTTCCTCCGAATCATTCACCGAAAAAGCTACATGATTTAGTTTCATTTTTTCTACGTTTAATTCACAAAATAAATAAACTTTTGTTTATTTTGCAATTATTTGGAAATGGTTTAAATAAAAATTACTTTCCATGACTGAAGTATTCATTTCAACACTTAAACAGACGTTGATGATAACAGCTTTTGTGCTGTTTATGATGGTAGTTATCGAATACATCAACGTGCAAAGCAGAAGCGTTTGGGCCGAAAAATTACAAAGATCACCTTTCCTGCAAATTGTTGTTGCCGCTTTGTTGGGCATTACACCCGGGTGCATGGGTGCATTTACTGTTGTTTCGCTTTACACCCACCGGATGATGGGGCTGGCAGGACTTGTAGCGGTAATGATTGCTACCTCGGGAGATGAGGCATTTGTTATGTTTGCCCTGTTCCCCGGAAAGGCTTTACTGCTGAATGGAATCCTGCTGGCAATTGCTGTAACAACAGGCTGGATTGTCCATCTTTTTGAACGGAAAAAAGCGAAAGCTGAAATACACGGTTTTGAAGTCCACAAGGAGGATGTATGCCGCTGCTTCGATAAAAACATCGTATTCCGCCAACTAAAAACGATAACTTTTGAAAGGGCGATACTTATTATTTTTGCATTACTTTTTGCACTTTTGATTATAATTGGAGTGCTGGGGCCAGCGGAGTGGAACTGGAAGAAAAATACGTTTATCATCGGTACCCTGTTTCTGCTTTTTGTTTTTTTAACCGTTCCCAACCATTTTCTAAAAGAACATTTGTACAACCACATTTTAAAAAAGCACTTACTCCGTATTTTCCTGTGGACATGGGGCGCCTTCGTGGTATTGCACTTTGTAGAGTCGAATCTTGCTTTAAGTACTTTGATGCAAGACAATTTAAATATAGTTTTACTGGTAGCTGTCCTTATGGGAATTGTACCTGAGTCCGGGCCGCACCTGATGATTGCAACCCTGTTTTCGCAAAACCTCTTACCGTTTAGCATTTTGCTTGCCAACTCCATTGTGCAGGACGGGCACGGAATGTTGCCCTTGCTGGCGGAATCGAGAAAAGACTTTTTGAAAGTGAAAATCATTAACATGTTGGCCGGTCTGCTGGTTGGCTATATTTTATTGAAATTTAGTTTGTAATACAGATGAATGGAAATTTGCTGGAATAGTATTTAAATTATAAAAATGAATACCCATTATGCAACCCGATTGTGAAAAATGCCTGGTTTTACAGGCTGAAAAGATGCTAAAGAAACATCGTGTTTCAGAAGATGCGGCGAAGGATATCATTTCCCGCTTCAATTTATTCCTGGACGAAAACAGAAACAACGGTCTATTAACTCCTGAAGCTGCTTGCTTGCTTCACCGGTTAATTAAAGAGGAGACCAATACAGATGATTTGTATCAAAAAGAAAAAGAGGAATACAATGATTTAATGTTGGGGCTTGAGGAAGATATAGAACAAAAAATCGGCAAATCGGCAGATCCCTTTCAAACGGCTTTACGCTATGCCCTGGCAGGAAATATTATAGATTTCGGGCCGCCGGATTCGTTCGATGTATTTAAAACATTGGCTGCTGCAGCCTCAAAAGTACCCGCCATCGATCATTCTGAAATCCTGTATGAAGAATTGAAACGGGCATCCACGGTATTGTATCTGGGTGACAACGCCGGAGAAATTGTGCTCGATAAACTTTTTATCCGTATAATCGGCCACCCCAACCTCTGGTTTGCCACAAGGGGCGCCCATGTTATTAACGACGTAACAACAGAAGACGCTGAAAAAGTGGGAATGACAAAAGTTGCCAGGGTTATTTCAAACGGATACGATGCACCCTCCACCTTAGTGAAGCACTGTTCATCTGAGTTTAAAAAGTTATTTGACGAAGCCGACATTATCATTTCCAAAGGACAGGGAAACCTGGAAGGGCTGATTAATAACAGTGAGAAAAAAATATTCTTTCTGTTTATGGTGAAATGCGATGTGATAGGAGAATTGATTGGAACGCAAAAAAATAATTCTGTTGTTTTATTCAACCAAAATAACGCTGCAATATGATTGCTTTTGGTCCGTTACCATCGCGAAGGCTTGGAGTTAGCCTGAGGATGAACAACCTTGTATCCCACCAGGTTTGTTTCTATAGCTGTGTTTATTACCAGATTGGGACAATGCGCAAATGTTTATACTTGTTATAGAAGACATTTATATAAGGATAGTAGACATTGGTACTGCAGAACATTTCGGAGAAGATTTTTAGAAATATAAGCAAAAGATTCGGCGATGGTTTAAAATTTGATTAATTTTAAACATTTGTTTAATTTTGAAACAAAAAGAGATGGATTTACCGATTATAATATACGGGTCACCCGTTTTAAGAAAAAAGTCATTTGATATAGATACCGGTGACGATTTTAATCAGTTGGCTTTGAATATGACAGAAACCT
>CAYRBS010000133.1:0-2649 GCA_964422335.1 uncultured Mariniphaga sp.
CAGAACCCATTCCGCGGCCAAAAGAAAAAGTGGATTATTCCACTTATTCCCAGATAGAACTGGTGAATGCCCTGCGTGATGTGCTGAATAACAACGGGGACCATGATATAAAAGACGAAGTGGAAGCCATTAAAGCGGCATTCTACAAACAGCTGAAAGAAGAAATTGAGCAACAGAAAAAAGAATTCATTGAGGAGGGCGGCAATGAAGAGGAATTTCAGCCTGAAGAGAACCCTTATGAAAACGACATTAAGGAATTACTTAAAAAATACCGCCGTTTAAGAATTGATTTCAACAAAAAACTGGAACAGGAAAAAGAGGTAAATCTTCAATTGAAATATGAGGTGATTGAAGAAATCAAAGGCCTGCTTCACAAAGAAGAGTCGATAAACAAAACGTTTCAGGATTTCAGGGATCTCCAGCAGCGCTGGCGTGAAATCGGACTGGTTCCACAGGCAAAAATGAAAGACTTGTGGGATACTTACCATTTTCATGTTGAAAGTTTTTATGATTACATAAAAATAAACAAGGAACTGCGGGACCTCGATCTGAAGAAAAACCTGGAAATGAAAATCAGGCTTTGCGAACAAGCCGAAGAACTGTTGCTGGAAACGAATATCATCAAAGCATTTAATGCGCTGCAAAAACTACACGAACGCTGGCGCGAAATCGGACCTGTTCCGAGGGAAAACAAGGACGATATTTGGGACCGGTTTAAAGCTTCCACCTCAAAAATCAATAAAAAACACCAGGAATATTTCGAAAACCGCAAAGCAGAACAAAAGAAGAACCTGGAAGCCAAACGGGCTCTTTGCGAGCAGGTGGAGGAAATTAATGAACTGGAACTGGATAACCACCGGGATTGGGACAAAAGATCGAAAGAGGTTATTAACCTTCAGAAAATATGGCGGACCATTGGTTTTGCACCGCGTAAAGACAATAATAAAATTTACGAACGCTTCCGAAAAGCCTGCGATACTTTTTTTGATGCCAAGCGCGAGTTTTATGCTAAAAACAAAGAACTGCAGCAAAACAACCTGCAAATGAAAATTGACCTTTGTGTGCAGGCCGAGGCGCTGAAAGACAACACGGACTGGCGAAAAACCACCCAGGATTTTATCAATATCCAGAAGCAATGGAAAGAAATTGGCCCGGTGCCGCGAAAACACTCCGAAAGCCTTTGGAAACGATTCAGGGCTGCATGCGATTACTTTTTCGATAAAAAGTCGGAACACTTTTCGAATATCGACTCGGAACAGGTGGAAAACCTTAAAAAGAAGGAACAGCTTATAGCCGATGTAGAAAAGTTCGAGCCCACAGACGATGCGGATCAAAACCTGAAAATATTAAAGGATTTTCAACGTCGCTGGACCGAAATCGGGCATGTTCCTATTAAAAAGAAGGATGAAGTTCAAAAGAAATTCAGGGATGCCATCAATAAATTATTCGATGATTTAAACCTCGATGAGTCAAAACGGAACCTGCTTAAGTTCAGGACAAAAATGGCATCGTTCTCAGAATCGTCGCGCGGGCAGAATAAAATGCGGCTGGAACGCGACAAATATATGAACAAGCTGAAACAACTTGAAAACGACCTGGTGTTGCTCGATAATAACATTGGATTTTTTACCAAATCGAAAAACGCCGAAAGCCTGATTGAAGACGTTCAGAAGAAGATCGAACAAACCAAGGAAAAGATCGAGTTCCTGAAAAATAAAATCAGGGTAATCGATGAAATGGATCAGTCGGATGAATAGCCGGGATCCCTTTTCTTTTTAAGTCGTAAATCGTTGTTCCGGTCCGTTATGTTAGTGTGGCAACCATGACTGCTTTAATTGTATGCAACCGGTTTTCGGCCTGGTCGAATACAACGGAAGCATCGCTTTCAAATACATCTTCGGTTACTTCCATCGACTCGATTCCAAACTTTTGGAATATTTCCTCGCCCATCCGGGTATCGCGGTTATGGAAAGCAGGGAGGCAATGCAGGAATTTTACCGCGGGGTTTCCGGTTTGAAGCAGGGTGTTTTTGTTCACCTGGTAAGGTTGGAGCAATTCAATGCGCTCGGCCCAGGCTTCAGCTGGCTCGCCCATCGATACCCACACGTCGGTATAAAGGAAATCGCACCCTTTTATGGCTTTTTCCACATTTTCAGTAATGCTGATTTTGGCCCCTGACTGGCTGGCAATTTGCCTGCATTGATCTTGCAGTTCCGCTGACGGCTGGCACTGTTTGGGCGCCGCAGCCCTGAAATCCATTCCCAGTTTGGCAGCGCCTGCCATGAGCGAGTTACCCATGTTGTTGCGGGCATCGCCCAGGTAACAAAATTTAACCTGGTTCAGCGGTTTGTCTGTATGTTCCATCATGGTCAGGAAATCAGCCAGCACCTGGGTGGGATGAAATTCGTTTGTGAGTCCGTTCCAAACCGGCACTCCGGCGTAATTGCCCAGAACTTCCACAATGTCCTGCCCGAATCCGCGGTATTCAATTCCGTCGTACATGCGGCCAAGTACCCGCGCTGTATCTTTCATGGTTTCTTTGTGTCCAATTTGCGACCCCGATGGCCCCAGGTAGGTAACATGTGCCCCCTGGTCGAAAGCAGCCACCTCAAAAGCACATCGTGTGCGGGTAGAGGTTTTTTCAAAAAT
>CAYRBS010000133.1:2749-6950 GCA_964422335.1 uncultured Mariniphaga sp.
GAGCCAAACGACTTGTCTTCCAGTTGCCTGGCTTCGGTAATTACACTTTTTTTTCCGCCACGGGAAATAAAATCGAGGCAGGCCCTGATTTTAGGTTCCATGGTTCCCTCGGCAAATGTACCCATTTCAAGGTATTTCAGCGCATCGGCATAGTTCAAAAACTCCAGTTTTTCCTGCGAGGGTTTGCCATAGTCTTTGTAAATAAAGGGCACATCGGTTAAAATATACAGTTCGTCGGCCTGAATGTTTTGTGCCAGCAATCCTGAGGCTCTGTCTTTATCAATTACAGCATCCACTGTCCGCACATTGCGTTCGTTATCGTAATATACAGGAATACCGCCACCTCCGGCTGCAATAACAATGTTCCCGTTCCGGACCAGTAAATCAATGGTTTCTTTGTTGATAATTTCAAGGGGGGCAGGAGAGGGGACAACCCTCCGGAAGCCGTTTGTAACTTTTGCTGAAGGTTTAAACATCCAGTTTTTTTCGTGTTTGAGCCTTTCTGCTTCCGCTTTACTGTAAGTTTTTCCAATCCGTTTTGTGGGGTTGTCGAATGCCGGATCGTTTTGATCCACTTCCACAAGGGTAACCATGGTAATTACATTTTTGTCGATACCATGTTTCGTTAATACATTTCGCAATATTCGTTCAATCATGTAGCCAATTCCTCCCTGCGAATCGGCCACACAAATATCAAGCGGCATGGGTGCAATATCGTACATCTTTTCCCCGGCATCGTTGCGCATCAGAATATTCCCAACCTGCGGGCCGTTACCGTGGGTAATTACCAGTTCATAACCGTCTTTTATAAGGTGTATCAGGTTTTCAACAGTTTCGGTTGCATTTTGCTCCTGCTGTTCAATGGTCCCCTCTTCGTTATCGCGCAAAAGGGCATTTCCTCCCAGTGCTACTACTGCCAATCGTTCCATATCAGTTTTATTAATTTCGAAACAAACATAAAAAATAAGATGAAAAAAGAAACAGGGTTTTGTCAGGTTTCTTACGTTCTTATTTAATTGCAAAACAGTATTTTATAATTAAGTTGGCAATTTGATCACTCAGCTGTTCATTCACCTTTAAAATGTAAGATAAATACAATAATTTCTGCCAGATTCGTTTTTAATGATCCAACTTTTTTGAATGGAACAGGAAACGACATCCTGAAATTTTTTAGTTAGATTTGCATTTTTATTTTAACAATCGGAAGCTAATATGGCATTAAAAACAAAAAAGCCTGATAATTCAACCCGGAAAAAGAAAAAATCGCGCAAACCGTTTTTTATGAATGAAAAGTTCAGGTTTATCCTGGGCATCTTCATTTTGTTGATTTCGGCTTATATACTTATTGCCTTCATTTCCTATTTGTTTTACGGTGCTGCCGATCAGAGCAAACTCGATCTGCCCTGGAAAGAATTGGTATTTAACTCGGAAGTAGAAGTGGCCAACAAGGCGGGAAAAACCGGGGCCTGGCTTTCGGAAGCAGTTATTAACAGGGGCTTTGGGGTTTCTTCGTTCATATTTATATACCTGTTTGCCATTACCGGTTTTAAAATTTTGGGGCGCAACCTGGTAAAATACGGTCGTAGTTTTTTGTTAAGCCTGGTAATGGTAATTTGGTTATCTGTATTGCTGGGATTTATTTTTATTAAAACCGGCGCCGATTCATTTATTTATGCCGGAGGGCATTACGGGTTTGTTATAAGTACCTGGCTGAGTTCCCTTGTGGGTAACCCGGGCGTAATTCTCCTGCTTTTCATTTCTGGATTAACTATTATAATTGTTCGATTTGATAGTGCTTATTCGCTGTTGGCAAGCCTGTTCAGGCGAAAAGAGAAAACGGCAAAAGAAGAATCTGCGGAACAGCAAAAATCCACTTCGGAACCGGTTGTTGAAGAATCTATTTCGAAGGTGATCGATGATGACAACGTGGTAAATGCTATTTTTGATCCGGATGCGGCTGATAAAAAGCAAGATGCCGGTGCGGTGGATAAAACCGGGTCAGACGAAACCAGCAGCAAGGATGAACTGGAACTGACCATTCAACAGAAAAAGGAAGAAGAGGAAACAGGAAAACCAGCGTACCGAAAGGAAGAAATGGAGGATTACGATCCTACGCTGGAATTATCGGGCTACCGTTTTCCCGATTTCAGCCTGCTGGAAGATCACAGCTCGGGCAATGCCGAAGTGAGCAACGAAGAGTTGATTGCCAACAAGAATAAAATTGTAGAAACACTGCGGCATTATAAAATAGAGATTATCAAAATACGCGCTACCATTGGACCTACCATTACCCTTTACGAAATTATTCCGGCGCCGGGTATCCGGATTGCTAAAATAAAAAACCTGGAAGACGATATTGCGTTGAGTCTGGCAGCACTTGGTATCCGTATTATTGCTCCTATACCGGGGCGTGGCACCATTGGTATTGAGGTACCGAACCAAAACCCCGAGGTGGTTTCGATGCGTTCTATTTTGAGTTCGCGAAAATTCCAGGAAACACACGCTGAACTTCCGATTGCGTTGGGTAAAACCATTTCCAACGAAACCTTTATGTTCGATTTGGTAAAAATGCCCCATATTTTGGTGGCAGGGGCTACCGGACAAGGGAAATCGGTGGGGATAAATGTTATCATCACTTCGCTGCTTTACAAAAAGCACCCTTCACAGCTCAAATTTGTTTTTGTCGATCCCAAAAAAGTGGAACTCAACTTATATTCTATTCTTGAAAAACATTACCTCGCTAAACTACCCAACGAAGAAGAACCTGTAATTACTGATATTCAAAAAGTTAAATATACGTTGAATTCCATTAACGTGGAAATGGATCAACGTTACGATTTGCTGAAAAAGGCCCATGCAAGGAACGTAAAAGAGTACAATAAAAAATTTATCAGCCGAAAACTGAACCCCGAAAAAGGGCACCGGTTTTTACCTTACATTGTGGTGGTTATCGATGAATTTGCTGACCTGATAATGACAGCCGGCAAGGAAATTGAACTTCCGATTGCCCGTATTGCACAGTTGGCAAGGGCCGTGGGGATTCACATGATTATTGCCACCCAACGCCCTTCAACCAATATTATAACCGGAGTTATAAAAGCCAACTTCCCGGCACGGATTGCATTTAAGGTGGCTTCCATGATCGATTCGCGCACCATTCTCGACACCCCGGGGGCTAACCAATTGATTGGCAAGGGCGATATGCTGATATCATCGGGAAGCGAAATGACACGTGTGCAGTGTGCCTTTATCGATACGCCCGAAGTGGAACAAATTTGTGCATTTATCTCAGAACAACGGGGATTCCCCACTGCTTTTATGTTACCAGAGTATGTGGAAGAGGAAGAAGCCGGGCCCGGCGAAGTGGATCTGAACAACCGCGACGAGCTGTTTGATGATGCCGCGCGGATTGTAGTATTGAATCAAATGGGCTCCACCTCCATGATTCAACGAAAATTTTCCATTGGATACAACAGGGCCGGGAGGATTATGGACCAACTGGAGGCTGCCGGTGTGGTCGGTGGCAGCGAAGGCAGCAAAGCACGGCAGGTGCTTATTCAGGATGAATACAGTTTGGAACAATTATTGAATAGCTTAAATTAAATTGTAGAAATGAGAATTATTTTTTTGATAGGATTAATACTGGCAGCAGCTCTTTTGTCTGTGGCCCAGGACGATAATAAAGCGCGGCAGATTTTAAATGAAGTAAGCGAAAAAAGCCGATCGCACAATACCATTTCAGCTGAATTTATTTTTACCATGGAAAACCAGGAAATGGACATCGATGAAAAAAACGAAGGTTCCATTAAACTGAAAGGGCAAAAATACGTGGTTGAACTGCCCGATATCGGCGTGCAGGTATTTTCCGACGGGAAAACCATCTGGAATTATATGGCTGACGGGAACCAGGTTACTATTTCAAACATGGAAGATGAAAACAGCGAACTGATGGATCCATCCTCCATTTTTACCATTTATGAAAAAGGATTCCGCTCCGAGTTTATTGGAGAAAAAAACAAAAATAACAAAACGGTTTACGAAATTGAACTTTTCCCGGATGCCGATGAATACGAAGTTACCAAAATTAGCTTGCTGATTGACAAGAATCAAATGATGATAAGCTCAGCTACTTTGCACGGAAACGATGGGAATTTGTACGGAATAGAGGTGGTAAGGATGGAAACCGATGATGATGTATCCG
>CAYRBS010000134.1:0-4923 GCA_964422335.1 uncultured Mariniphaga sp.
TCCTCATATAATCCGAAAGTGGCAATCACCTGAGGATCGTATTCTTTTCCCATTTGAATTTCCTGCGCCTCCGACATTAACATCAGCTGTTTTTTCCCGGTAACGGGATTAACCGCACATGAGGGAACCAGGACAGCCGCTATTAACACGAGCAGAAGTTTGCCTGTAATCTGAATTCTTTTCATTGCAATCAATTTTTTCTTTGTATAAATAAACGCAGTGTTTTTGGTTTCGTTGTTTTTGTTTCAGTCCGAATGATTATTTTTAACGCTTTTAATTGATAAATATCGCAAATAATTTTTTCACAACAGGGATGAAATTCATTAAATATATTTTTACTGTCATTGTTTTTGCTGTTTCATTTCAGGTTTCCGTTGCACAGCACCATGCACTGCAACATATTTCTGAAAAAGAAATGGAACGTCATCTCTTTTTTTTGGCATCAGACAGTTTGCAGGGAAGGGGATTTGGAACCGAAGTGCCCGGGCTGGAGATAACGGCAGATTACCTGAAAAGGAACCTCAAAAAAATGGGATTGACAACTGCAGAAGATGAGTATCATCAATCGTTTGACATCATTTCCTACCGCCCCGATAAACAAAACACGTTCCTGGAAATATATAATAACAAAGGGAAGGAAAAAACACACCAGGAAAACATAGCTGCATTAAACCAACAATCTGAAATGATTGATTTTAGCGGAGAAGTGGTGTTTGCAGGCTTTGGATTGCAGGATTCCGCAGCAGGTTACAACGATTTTGAAGGACTGGACATGAAAGAAAAGATTGTACTGTATTCTGCGGGAACTCCTGAATCATTCAGCCAGGGGGCATCCGGAAAGTGGGACAACCCGGTGGAAAACAAAAAAACGAAGCAAATTTTTGAGGCTGGTGCAAAGGCAATAATCCTTACAACCAGCTTACAGGACAAAGAAAACAGCACATTCCGGCAGGTGGAACGATGGGCAAACCGTCAAAATTACACACTGGATCCTGGCCATAAAAAAGACGATAAAAAAATAATAGTAATCACACCAGAGGTAGCCGGCTCCTTGCTCGGGAGTAAACGAAAATGGAAAAAACAGCTTCGTTCCATATCGAAAAAAAACACCCCGAATTCGTTCGTTCTGAAAAACAGAAAAGTGCACGTGCAATCTGCCCGGATAAAAGAAACAGTTAACGCCCAAAACGTATGGGGAATAGTGGAAGGAAGCGACCCGGAACTGAAAGATGAATGCGTGGTTTTTATGGCGCACTACGACCACCTGGGAACCAGCGAAAACGGTGAAATTTTCAATGGTGCCGACGATAACGCCACAGGGGTAGTTACCCTGCTCGAATTGGCCAAAACTTTTTCCCGCCTCCGTGAAAAACCAAAACGGAGCATTGTTTTTCTGTGGCCAACCGCCGAAGAGGTGGGATTGATTGGTTCGGAATATTACAGCAAAAATCCGGCATTTCCCCTCAAAAACACCGTGGCCTGCATTAACCTCGATATGGTAGGCAGGGTTTATGAGGCCCGCGACTCGGTATGGAATCATTCTCCCAAACAGGTAAAAGATTTCAACGGAATATATGCCCTGGTAAATGATATTGATCCCCGTCTGAAAGAAACTGCCGATTCAGTCTGCGCCCGGCTTGGGTTGAACCCGGACTATTCGCTGCCGGCCAGCTTTTTCAATACCAGCGACCATTACCATTTTCACCGGAACGATGTGCCGGTGTTGAACTTTTCAACCGGTTATTCAGCTGACTACCATAAAACCACCGACGAAGCCACACGCATCCGGTTCGATAAAATGAAGCGGGTTGCTGAACTTTGTTTTCTGGTGGGCCTGGAAGTTGCAAACCAAAAAAATAATGATAAATGAAGATTGTAGTACTCGACGGATATACACTGAACCCCGGCGATTTGAGCTGGGAGGGGATTAAACAACTGGGGGACTGCACGGTTTACGACCGCACCCCTGCTGAAAAAACAGTGGAACGGGCCAAAGGTGCCCAGGCTGTGTTTACCAATAAAGTAGTTTTTAACCAACAAATTATCAGCCAATTACCCGGCCTTCAATTTATTGGTGTACTGGCTACAGGTTACAACGTGGTTGATCTGGAAGCAGCCGGTGAAGCCGGTATTGTTGTTACCAACATCCCGGCTTACAGCACTGCTTCGGTGGCACAAATGGTTTTTTCGCACATCCTGCACCTGGTTCAAAATGTTTCGGAACATGCTGCTTCGGTCCGGAAAAGCGAATGGGTGAGCAGCGTCGATTTCACCTACCACATTACCCCGCAAACCGAACTTGCCGGAAAAACACTTGGAATCATCGGATTCGGTCAAATTGGGCAGGCTGTAGCCAAAGCCGGACGGGCATTTGGGATGAAAATCCTTTTTAACAACCGCAGTCCAAAAGAAACCGAAATCGAAGCACAGCAGGTGGATTTGGATACGCTTTTGTCAGAAAGTGATTTTATAAGCTTAAACTGCCCGTTGACAAGTGAAAACGCAGGGTTCATCAACCAGGAGGCAATTGAAAAGATGAAAAAGACGGCCATCCTGATAAATACCGGACGCGGCCAGTTGATAAACGAACACGACCTGGCCGGTGCCCTGAATAAAGAGAGAATTGCAGGTGCCGGCCTCGATGTTTTATCAACCGAACCGCCATTGCCCGACAACCCATTGCTCTCAGCCAAAAACTGCCACATCACACCCCATATTGCCTGGGCAACTACCGAGGCCCGCCAGCGGTTGATGAAAATTGCCACCGAAAACCTGAAAGCTTTCAGCGAAGGCACCCCCATAAACGTAGTCAGTTAATCTCAGGAAAGTGTAACAAAAAGAATTCAGTTCCGTTTTTGTAGTCAGCAAAACGAAAAATGATTTTAAAAATTTTACATGTAGTTTTACTCGCTTCGGTGAAATTTTTTCTTATCCTGCCTTATGCCATGCTCATCGGACTGGAATTTGAACAAGCTGTTTTGGCTGTGCTTGCCGGAGGTATTGGAGGATTTTTGTTTTTCTTTTACCTGAGCAAAACTGTTCTGCGTGCTATCGAGGCAGCGTGGCCCTCAATAGTCAGCCTGGTTCCTCACGCTGTAAGAACCCGTTATCTCCGTTTTGTCAGGAAAAATAAAATTAAACGTAAGATAAAGATATTCACCCGGAAAAACCGTTTCCTGATACGATTCAAAAATACCTACGGTTTCTGGGGGATAATCATTACTACACCTCCGCTTTTATCCATTCCGCTGGGTGCTTTTCTGGCCGGGAAATATTATGCACACCGTAAAAGGCTGGTTTCTTACATGATACTCTCCATTGTGTGTTGGACCGCCATTTTATCAGTGGTCCTTCATCTGTTTCCCGAAATATTCTTCGATTAACCGGCGATTCTGATATATTTGTGAAAAAACAAAAAATGACAAAAGCGGAGTTACTGGATTTGATCTATTCATGGGAAAACCTGGAATTGTTAATCCGGAAACTGGAAAACCAGGCAGAGCATATACCTGCATTGATGGAAATTGCCCTCCACAGCAATGACCCCAAAAGCTGGCGTGCTGCCTGGGTGGCCGATAAAATTCATGACTACAAACCGGAAATGATTTCGCCCTACCTGGAAGAAATAATCAACCAACTAATAAAGGAAACCAACAACAGTAAAAAACGACAGTTTCTCAAACTCATCAGCCTGAATGAAATACCGAAAGAATTCCATCCGGTGCTGATAGATTACTGCCTGAACTGCTTTACATCGGCCAGCCAACCGGTAGCAGTGCGGGTACATGCAATGCAAATTTTGTTCAATATCTCCCAAAAAGTTCCGCCATTTAAACCCGAACTCCTCTCAATTATAGAATATGAAACGGAACTTCACCCCACAGCGGGGATTCGTTCAAGAGGAAAAAAGCTGGCAAAAATGTTACACCAACAGATATAAAAAGAAAAAGCTACCCGTTCCCGGATAGCTTCTTAAAAATATTGTTTTCGAATGAATTAACCGTCTAATGTAAACCTTTCGAAACCGGTAACCTTCAAATCTTTATCGTTTTGAGCCAGGTAATCTTTCACCGAAATTTTTCCGTCTTTAATAAACGCCTGGTTCAGCAAGGTAACTTCTTTATACCATTTGTTAAGCGACCCCTGTGCAATTTTATCGAGCATTGCTTCAGGTTTACCTTCCTGGCGGTATTTTTCCCTGGCAATTTCCAGTTCCTTATCGATAACCTCCTGCGGAATGGTATCGGTATCGACAGAAACGGGCGCCATGGCTGCAACCTGCATGGCCACATCTTTTGCTACCTGTTCTTCCACACCGGCTTTGTTAAAACCTACAAGGGTAGCCAGTTTGTTACCCGGGTGGATATAACTTATCACGGTTTCGGCTTCAATCTTCCCATAATACGAAAGATCAAGTTTTTCACCGATAACACCGGTTTGCTCGGTTACCTGTTCTTCAATAGCCCGGCCATCGAGTTCGAGGCCTTTCAGGTTATCGAGGTTTTCCGGTTTTTGCGCCAGCGCCACATCAAGAATGCTATCAGCAAAGGCTACAAAATTCTCATTTTTGGCAACAAAGTCGGTTTCGCAATTCAACACGACCAGCGCGCCGAATTTTTTATCGTCGGTTACTTTTGCCAGTGCCACACCTTCGGTTGCTTCCCTGTCGGCACGTTTACTGGCAACTAATTTTCCTTTTTCGCGGATGATTTCAAGAGCCCTGTCGAAATTACCTTCGGCATCTTTCAGTGCATTTTTGCAATCCATCATCCCTGCACCTGTAATCTTTCTCAGTTTTACTACGTCGGCTGTTGTAAATGACATAAAACTTATTTTTAAAATGTATTTATATTGCTGGTAGCGGTATGCTATTCTTCTTTTTTCCCTGATTCATCGGTCTTTTTAGCCTCTTCTTCAGCTGGA
>CAYRBS010000134.1:5023-6904 GCA_964422335.1 uncultured Mariniphaga sp.
AGCCTTTTCCGATTCGGGAGCTTTTTCTTTTTTCGTTTTTCTCCGGCTTTTTTTGCGGGGCGCTTCCTCGTCGTCCTTCCTTTCGGCTTTCCGTTCGTTCAATCCTTCGCGCACAGCTTCAACCATAGACCCGACAATCAGTTTAATCGATTGTGAGGCATCGTCGTTGGCCGGAATAACGAAGTCAATTCCTTCGGGATTAGAGTTGGTATCTACAATGGCAAATACAGGAATTCCGAGACGGTGTGCTTCACGTACGGCAATTTTTTCCTTCATTACATCCACAATAAATAACGCCGCCGGCAAACGGGTAAGGTCTGCAATACTTCCGAGTACTTTTTCCAGCTTGGCACGCTGCCGGGTGATTTGGAGTTTTTCCCTTTTTGAAAGATTGTCCCAGCTGGGATCTTTTGTCAACCTGTCAATGGAAATCATTCTTTTCACCGCTTTGCGGATAGTGGGGAAGTTGGTGAGCATACCACCGGGCCAGCGTTCGGTAACGTAGGGCATTCCTACACTTTTTACCTGCTCGGAAACCAGTTCTTTTGCCTGTTTTTTGGTAGCTACAAAAAGAATTTTCCGGCCCGACTTTGCTATTTGTTTAATAGCAGCTGCAGCCTCGTCGATTTTTACGATTGTTTTTTGGAGATCGATAATATGAATCCCGTTTTTTTCCATGAAGATGTAAGGCTCCATGTTCGGATTCCATTTTCTTTTGAGGTGGCCAAAATGGGCACCTGCATCTAATAATTCCTGAAATGATACTGTTGGCATCTGTTTACTTTTTTATGATTCTAAAAGCAACCGTTGAGTAGTCCCGACCTGCGGAAATCTCAACCGTTTTAGATCCATATGAATTTAACAATAAAAATATTAACGTTTTGAGAACTGGAACTGCTTCCTTGCCTTTGGCTGTCCGGGTTTTTTGCGTTCCACTTCGCGTGGGTCCCTGGTAAGAAATCCAGCTGCTTTCAAGTCTTTCCTTGCTTCCGGGTCAATTTTAATGAGGGCACGCGAAATAGCAAGGCGCAATGCTTCAGCCTGTCCTTTAATGCCACCGCCATCTAAATTAACCTTGATGTCATACTTTTCAATTGCTTCCACAACTTTTAATGGCTGGTTTACAATGTACTGCAAGGTAGTGGTAGGGAAATATTCTTTAAACTCACGTTTGTTAACGGTGATGTTCCCTTTGCCTTCGTTTACGTAAACTCGTGCAACTGCTGATTTTCTACGTCCTATTGTATTTACTACTTCCATTACTTTTAATTATTCGTACTTAAATCAACAACTTTTGGTTTCTGAGCCGCGTATTTGTGTTCTGACCCTACAACTACGTGTAAGTTACGGAACAACTGCCGTCCCAGTTTATTTTTTGGCAACATTCCCCTCACGGCTTTTTCAACCAGCCTTTCAGGATACTTTGCCAGGATGTCTTTGGGTGTTTGTGTCCGCTGACCTCCCGGATAGCCGGTATGACGGAGGTAAATCCTGTCAGTAAGCTTTTTTCCGGTGAGCTGCACTTTTTCGGCATTTATCACAATTACATTATCACCACAGTCAACATGTGGTGTAAACTCGGGCTTGTGCTTGCCCCTGAGGATTCTTGCAACCTCGCTGGCCATACGGCCCAATACCATGTTTTCAGCATCAATAAGCACCCACTCCTTGTTTGCGGTTGCTTTGTTCGCCGAAACAGTTTTATAACTTAATGTATCCACTTGTACTAATTTATTTTATTCAACATTCAAATTTTTCCTGTGGTTTTTCCAGGCTTGCCAGGCTGTCCTGAAATCTGTTACCTAAAGGAAATCAATATTTTACACTGCCTACAAGTACGGACAATAATCGGGACTGCAAAAGTATTTTCTTTTTTTGTAT
>CAYRBS010000135.1:0-6866 GCA_964422335.1 uncultured Mariniphaga sp.
TTAGTACTTGCTATTTGTTTTGCTGTTAAAGCAGGTGAATCCCGTTTGCTTTACATTTTTCCGTCATTTCATCGGGCCAGATACTCGACTGAATTTCGCCGATATGGGCTTTGCGCAGGAAATACATACACAGCCGCGATTGCCCGATTCCGCCTCCGATAGTAAGTGGCAGTTCACCGTTGAGCAGCATTTGGTGCCAGAGCAATTCTTTACGTTCTTCCATCCCTCTAATTTTAAGCTGCTTAAGCATCGCATCACGATCGACCCGGATGCCCATCGACGAAATTTCAAAGGCACGTTCCAGCACATCGTTCCAAAGAATAATATCGCCGTTCAGCCCTTTAAAACCATTAACCGTAGAGGTACTCCAGTCATCGTAATCGGGAGCCCGGCCATCGTGGATTTCACCGTTGGGCATTTTTCCGCCAATCCCAATTACAAAAACAGCCCCGTACTTTTTGGCCGCTTCTCGTTCACGTTCAAAGGGAGTAATATCAGGATAAAGCTCAGCCAATTCTTCCGAATGGAAAAATGTAATTTCTTCGGGCAACCGGGGTTTAATTTCGGGATAATGATCCGACACAAAAAATTCGGTGTTTACCAGCACGGAGTATATTTTCCGGACTACCTTTTTCAAAAAGTCAAGATTACGCTCTTCTTTTGAAATAACCCGTTCCCAATCCCACTGGTCAACATAAAGCGAATGGATGTTGGTCAGTTCCTCGTCGGGACGGATGGCGTTCATATCGGTATAAAGCCCATACCCTTCCGCCATTTTCAAATCGGCCAATGCAAGTCTCTTCCATTTTGCCAGCGACTGTACAATTTCAGCCTTCTTGTCGCCCATTTCTTTAATGGGAAAAGCAACCGGACGCTCGATTCCGTTTAAATCGTCGTTGATGCCGGTCCCTTGTCGGACGAACAATGGCGCAGTTACCCTGCGCAGCCGTAATTCAGCTGCCAGGTTCATCTGAAAAAAATCCTTTATCATTTTAATCGCCTGTTCGGTTTCGTTCACATTTAAAACCGACCTGTAGTCTTTCGGAAAAAATAACTTCATATCTTTTTGCTTTTTAAATCTTATGTCTGCAAAAATACGATTGTACTTTCAATTTGAAAGGTTTTTCTCAAAAAAATGTGCAAAATATTTTAATTCTTCCAAAAACGATAAACTAATGTATAAATTTTGAAAAAATATTTTTCGTTTTGATTTATATTTTTGTGGCTTAATTGCAAAATGACACCCTTAAATAAAAATATTAGCCGGCTCTATGTGGTTAAAATTTCGAAATGGTTTAACCTGGTAATGCCTGTTGTTGTATTGTTCTACCAGGACAACGGAATGGGCATGCATGAAATTTTCATTCTGAAATCGATCTACTCGATAGCCATAGTAACCCTCGAACTCCCGTCGGGATGGATGGCTGATGTGTGGGGGCGCAGGAAAACGCTGATATTGGGGGCAATTTTAGGCAGCGCCGGATTTCTGATGTATAGTTTTTCTTTTGGATTTTGGGCTTTTGTAGCAGCCGAAATTGTACTGGGTGCAGGCCATTCATTCGTTTCCGGGGCCGACTCCGCCATGTTGTACGAAAGCCTGAAAACGGAAAAAAAGTCGGATAAATATGTAAAACACGAAGGGCGCATTACATCTGCCGGAAACTTTGCCGAAGCCATCGCAGGTATTTCCGCCGGTTTTTTGGCTGCTATCAGTTTGCGCACCCCGTTCTACTTCCAGTTTGTGGTGGCCTCGCTTGCCATACCGGCAGCTTTTTCGCTGGCAGAACCAACAGTTCAGGCAGCCACACATGTTCATTCAGTAAAAAGAGTAATGCTGGATATAAAAAACACCCTGCTGAAGCAGGCCAACCTGCGCATCTCCATTCTTCTTTCAGCCGTAACCGGAACCGCTACCCTCACATTTGCCTGGCTGGTGCAACCCTTTTTTAAGGCCATTGACATTCCGGTGGAGTTATTCGGAATCCTGTGGACGGCGCTCAACCTGAGTGTTGGAGTTTCTTCGGCATTTGCCTACCGGTTCGAAGGAAAGCTGAACCGGCGCAAAGAAATACTTTTTATCATTGTGTTACTCTCGGCGGGATATTTGCTTTCCGGCCTGGCAGTTATGCGCGAGGGCCTGGTGTTTTTATTCCTCTTTTATCTTGGTCGCGGGTTAGCCACCCCGGTTTTCAAAAATTACATCAATCTCTACACCCCCAGCGAAATGAGGGCCACCATCCTGTCGGTACGCAATCTTGTTATCCGGATCAGTTTTGCCATCATTGGTCCGCTGTTGGGCTGGATGACCGATAATGTGAGCCTGAACACGGCTTTTATTCTGGCCGGCACCATTTACCTCGCTGCAGCAACACTGGCTGCCTGGCCGTGGATACGTAACAAAAACCAGGTTATCCGCCCTCCGGAAAAGGATGGGGTGTGATTTAATTTTTAAACCGCTATTTTTTGCCCGTCGTATGCCACAAACACATTTTCCGGTAATTCCGACTGAATTTCACGATGCAGCCCGAAACCGTGGCTCAGGTGCGTCAGGTAAGCTTTTTCGGGTTTTACCCGGTTGATTACTTCCAGCGCCTGTTCGAGATTAAAATGCGAAAGGTGCTTTTCCTTGCGAAGGGCATTCACCACCAAAATACGCGAGCCGTAAAGCTTTTCCATCTCCTCATCGGGAATAAAATTGGTATCGGTAATGTAACTCAGTCCGCCCACCCGAAACCCAAAAACCGGCAGCTTGTGATGGTAACATCTGATGGGAATGAACTCCGCACCTTCTATTTTAAAGGAACTGTTTTCAATAGTATGCAGTTCCATCATGGGAATTCCCGGGTATTTATGAACCGCAAAAACGTAATCGAAAATCCGTTTAATGGCCTCCTGTACCCGCTTTTCGGCAAAAATATCGGTAGGGTGTTTTTGAATCCAGTTGAAAGAACGGATATCGTCGAGGCCAAAAATATGATCGACATGCTCGTGTGTAACTAAAATGGCCCGGAGCGATTTTACCTGTTCGCGCAACATTTGCTGACGGAAATCGGGGCCGGCATCAATAACATAATTCTGTCCGTTTATTTTTAACAAAAGTGATGACCGCAACCGTTTATCTTTTTCATCAGAAGAGCGGCAAACCCTGCAATCACAGGCTATTACCGGAACACCCTGCGAAGTGCCGGTACCAAGAAAGGTAGCTTCAATCTCCAGTTTTTCTTTGTTCACCATGGTACAAAATTAGCAAAAGCTGTGGTGAAACCGTGATTATCTGTAATTTTACAAAAAATTTTCCGATGGCTGAACTCTATCTTGTACCCAATGCATTAAGCAACGGCGACTGGCAAAATGTGCTGCCGGCACGGGTTTTTCCGGTGCTTACCCATACCCGTTATTTTATTGTCGAAAACATACGGACTGCCCGCAGGTTTTTGAAAAAGGTAAACCGGGAAATTGACATCGATTCGCTGGTGTTTTTTGAATTAAATAAACGCACCGCAATAAACGAATTACCAGGTTTCTTAAAGCCGCTGGAACAGGGACACAATGTGGCTGTAATTTCCGAAGCCGGTTGTCCGGGTGTGGCCGATCCCGGCGCCGATGTGGTAAAAATGGCCCACCAGAAAGGGTTGAAAGTGGTTCCACTGGTAGGCCCTTCCTCCATTTTACTGGCACTGATGGCCTCCGGAATGAATGGCCAGTATTTTACATTTAACGGATACCTGCCGGTACGATCGAACGAACGGTCGCGCGCCATTACTGCGTTGGAAAAAATGGCCCGGAACAGCGGGCAAACCCAGATTTTTATTGAAACGCCTTATCGCAATAACCAGCTGGTGAACGACTTGCTGAAAACCTGCTCCCCTTCTACCCCGCTTTGCATTGCAGCCAATCTTACCGGCGAAAATGAATTTATTGCCACCAAAACCATCCGTCAATGGAAAAACACCGTACCTGATCTACACAAGCAGCCGGCTATCTTCCTGATTGGAAATGAGTAAACCTACAGCGAATTTCTTTTAATAAACCGGAAGGGGCTTTTAATACGCCTGAAATTTTTGGAAAGGATCATATCAGCAGCAATGCGGCCAATTTCATCGTGGTTGGTAGAAATGGTAGTAATGCCGTCTTCCAGAATCTCTTTCACCGGATTATCATTGTAGGCAACCACTCCCACATCTGTTCCCGGTTTCCATTTTTCTGTCCTGCAAATTTTGATAAACCGGTACAAATCATCATCCGAAATAATTACATAGCTCTCTCCTTTTTTTACATCTTCCGGGCATAATTTATCAATAATGGAATACTCCAGGTTGTTCACCTGACAAAAAATCTGAAATCCCCGCACAATGTATCTCGGATAATATTGATCTACAGGAAAAACCAGGTTAATTTTACGGTATTTCTGAATCAGATCAATTCCCTCGCCCAGGGAAGACTGAATGTCTTTTTCATACTCCTGGTAAACAATGGGGTAATCTTTCAGGGGTTCAAGGTTCCGGTCAACCAGTAACACCTTTTCGCGGGGGATGGTACGAATTACGCCGGCTACATCGGCATCTTCATTTTTAAAATGAGGAAGGATCACATAATAATCGTAATTGGAAATGTGGTTTTCTATGATGTTTTTAAACTGTTGCAAATCGTAATTATAAATAAACACATCCACCGTAGCCTTTGGCCCGAGTTTTTCAATAAAAGAATAGTAAATATTTCTTTTGTAATTGCTCAGTTTATTAAAAATGAGGGCAGCTTTTATGTGTTTCCGTACATTGCTCTGGTTCACATAATATCCTTTTCCACGGACCGACGACAAAATCCCTTTCTCCCGCAGAAAAACGTAAGCTTTTTCCACCGTATCGCGCGAAAGGAGCAACTCCTCGCTGGTTTCATTGATAGAAGGGATGCGCTGCCCCTGCTTGAAAATCCCCGATTCGATGTCGGAAATGATCATATCCACCACCTGCTTGTACTTCGGAACTTCTGACTGATGTTTTATCCTTAGGTAATCACTCATTTTTTCTGTATAATCAGCAAAAATAGAAAGTGTTTTTTAGAAAACAATCAGGAAAGAACTTTTTAAAAATTACCTGAACTTTTCGACCGTTCTTACGTTCAATTGACTGAACAATAAAATTTTCTGTCATGAAATACTTTTTCGTTCTATTATTAGCAGTTGTTGCCCTGGCTTGCGGGCAGCAGGAGGAGTCAACTTCAGAAAACCTTTCGCCCGACACCGATAATGGCGGATTAACTTTACCCGAAGGGTTTTCCGCCCTGGTAGTGGCCGACGAACTTGGCCGGGGAAGACACATTACGGTTAACGACAACAACGACATTTACATTTCGCTAAGACAACACGATGAAAACAAGGGAATTGCATGCCTGCGTGATACTACCGGCGATGGCCGGGCCGATATCGTGGAATACACAGGCGAACATACAGGAACGGGTATTAAATTGCACAATAATTACCTCTATTTTGGCGCCGATACGGCAATTGTGCGTTATCCCATGCAACAGGGAGAATTGCTTCCTGAAAGCCAGTGGGAAATGGTAGCACGGGGATTTCCCCGGGAAAGGCAACACGAAGCCAAACCCATGGAATTCGATGGACAGGGAAATATGTATGTAACTGTTGGCGCTCCTGCCAATGCATGCATGGAAGAAATGCGCACCAAAGGTTCTCCCGGAATGGACCCCTGCCCCCTGCTTGAATTTTCAGGTGGCATCTGGAAATTTAAAGACGATGTTTTAAACCAGGACCAGTTAACCGACGGGGAACGTTATGCAACCGGTATCAGACATGCCGTTGCCAATAGTTGGAACAAAAAAGAAAACGAATTATACGTGGTACAGCATGGCCGCGACCAGTTACACCAGTTTTTCCCGGAAATGTACGATACTCAGGAAAGTGCGGAACTCCCGGCAGAAGAATTCTTCCTGGTAACAGAAGGAGCCGATTTTGGCTGGCCTTACTGCTATTACGATCAACTCCAGGAGAAAAAAGTACTGGCTCCGGAATATGGTGGTGATGGTGAAATACAGGACCGCTGCGAAAACAAAACGGATCCCATTATGGCTTTTCCGGGGCATATTGCTCCCAACGATTTGCTTTTCTACACCGGCGATATGTTTCCGGATAAGTACCGTGACGGGGCTTTTATCGCTTTCCATGGTTCGTGGAACCGGGCACCTGAACCACAGTCGGGTTTCTTTGTGGTGTTTGTACCGTTTGACGGCTCCCATCCCTCGGGCGACTGGGAAATTTTTGCCGACGGGTTTGCAGGGGTTAGCACCATTAACAGCACCAGCGATGCCGAATACCGGCCATGCGGTCTGGCACAGGGACCCGATGGCTCGCTTTACGTAGTGGATAGCAACGACGGAAAGGTCTGGCGAATTGTTTATTCTTAAAAAAAATCAACATATTTACGTATGAGAATCAATGTAATCCTAATCCTGCTGCTGGCATTGGTTATAAGTGCCTGCGGCGGGCGCAATGAAAATTCAGAAACACAGCAACAAGAACCAGCTCAACAGGCTGAATCAAAATCTTCTTCCATGGATAACCATCCCGGTAAAAAGGTGTACGATTCGGTTTGCCTGGCCTGCCACATGGCTGACGGCTCAGGCGTTCCCGGTATGCAGCCCCCTCTCATAGAAACCGAATGGGTATCGGGCGACAAAGAAAGGCTTATCAAAATTACACTGGAAGGTATGAGCGGAAAAATAGAAGTAAATGGTGAAGAATACAACAGCATCATGCCACCCCACTCCCACCTCAGCGATAAAGAAATTGCCGATGTATTAACCTACATCCGGCAAAGCTTTGGAAACGATGCCAGTGAAATCACCGTAGA
>CAYRBS010000136.1:0-3317 GCA_964422335.1 uncultured Mariniphaga sp.
TGGTCAGGCGGGATATTTGTAAAAAGACTTTTGAAAACTTCCTGTTTCCCCGGCACTATCCGGAAAGCCTTTCAGCTATAATTTTCCAATCGACAATTTTCCAGAAATCTTCGACATACTTCGGACGTGCGTTCTGCTTGTCGAGGTAATAAGCATGTTCCCAAACATCGCAGGTAAGCAGCGGTGTTTTTCCATCCCGGAGCGGATTGCCCGCGTTGCTTGTTTGAACGATCTCCAGCTCTCCTTTTTCATTTTTCACCAGCCAGGCCCACCCAGAACCAAACAACGTAACTGCTGCCTGGGTGAATTCTTCTTTGAATGCATCGAATGATCCAAATTTCGTCTCAATGGCTGCTTTTAACTCATCTTTTGGTTCTTTGCATCCATCAGGATTAAACTGGGAAAAGTAAAACGTGTGGTTCCAGACCTGGGCGCCGTTATTGAAAATTCCACCCGCTGCTTTCCGGATGATATCCTCGAGCGATGCATTCTCAAATTCGGTGCCTGCAATCAGGTTGTTTACTTTGTCCACATACGTCTGGTGGTGTTTTCCGTAGTGAAATTCGATTGTTTTTTCGCTGATAAACGGTTCCAGCGCATTTTTTGCATACGGCAATTTTGGTAGTTGAAATGTCATAATTTTTTACACTTTAAAGGTGAATAATTGTTGTTGATTTTTTCTATAAAAGAGAACGTTTTCCCTTTGAAAATAGTTGAACTTTTGCTTTAATTTAAAGTGAGTTTAAATAAGCATTTGTGTTATTCAACTGCTTATTCCATCCATTATACGGGTTCCTTTTTATTTTCGTTCTGTTTTTCTTTTTAAAGCAAATGGATTTTTGTGAATCCGATTTCAGACGAAAAAAATAAAGCCAGGATTTTTGCCAACCGGAAATATTTGTATGTTTATCCATCTAAACCGGTTTTCCGGTATTTTTTGAAATGAATATTCACAAAAAGAACCAAAAATCAAATAAAATGGAACCATCAAGAAGAAATTTTTTAAGAACCAGTGGCATGGCAGTTGCCGGAGCAGCAATCTTGCCCGGGTTAGCCTGTTCCGGTGGCAGTGCGAATACAGTAACTGCCCTGCAGCTTTACAGTGTCCGCGACGATATGGGTGAGGATCCACTGGCAGCGCTCACCAAACTGGCCAATATGGGATACACCCATGTAGAACATGCCAACTATGTGGACCACAAGTTTTACGGATGGACTCCCCGTGAATTTAAAACAGTGCTTGACGACCTGGGGTTGAAAATGCCGTCGGGGCACACCGTGCTGGCAGCGAACCACTGGGACGAGCAACAAGATGATTTTACCGATGATTGGAAGAAACTGGTTGACAATGCTGCTTTTATGGGGCAGGAATACGTGGTGAGCCCCTGGCTTGACGACGCACTTCGCCAGTCATACGACGATTTGATGCGATTTATGGAAGTTTTCAATAAATGCGGAGAGCTTTGTAAAAAGTCGGGCATGCGATTTGGCTACCACAACCACGATTTTGAGTTCAGCGAAACGCTGGATGGAGAAATAATCTTTGACCTGATGATGAAAAATACCGATGCCGACAAAGTGGTGATGCAGCTCGACATGGGAAATATGTATATTGCCGGCGCCCTGGCAAAAGACGTACTCGGTGATTATCCGGGAAGGTACGACAACATTCATGTGAAAGACATGGTACAAAAGGAAGGCGGCGACGGTTTTGAAAGTACAGTTCTCGGGCAAGGCCTGGTGGGGGCCCGCGAGGTAACCGATATGGCCCGCGACATGGGGACTAAACTGTTTGTGATTGAGCAGGAGGCTTACCAGGGTAAAACACCCATGGAATGCATGGAAGAAAATTTGGAGATTATAAATGGGTGGGGGTACTGAGTTTTTAATTCACCGTAAAAATCAACAGGCGACGGAAGTTTCGTTTTGAAATATTTCAAGCATAAAAAAACCTAAGGGTTAACGAATAACCCTTAGGTTTGAATATTTTGCTTTTTTAGAAATCAGTAAAATCCCATTTTCCGCGGTACGGACGACTTACCATAAGATTGGCATAATCGTCGCCTGTGAATTTTTCCTTTTCAGGATTCCACAATAGCGGGCGTTGCAGTTCGTAAGCAATGTTGGTGACATTACATACTGAGGCGGTGCGGTGCCCGGTTTCCACATCAGAAATTGGTTTGGTGCGGTTTATCATGGCATCCACCCAATCCTGGTAATGGTTGTCGCTGAAGTAAACACGTTTGTCTGTTTCTTTTAAATCGGCTTTGGCCAGTTTTTCATTGGGGAAAGTACGGAGGAAACTGCGGCTCACTTCAATTCTTCCTTCCGTTCCGATAAATTGTACGGCATTTCCGTCGCCTTCGCCTCCCCACAATTTGTGGTTTACGCGCACGCCGTTTTCATAAACCATGGTTAACCCGTGGGATTGATCCGGTTTTTCAGGTGGAATGAATTGCACCGGGCCTGATTCATCCATGCCAAGTGCCCACTGTGAAATATCGAACATGTGAGCGCCCCAGTCAGTAATGAGGCCGCCGCCAAAGTCGCGGTAGCCACGCCACCATGCCCACGGTCCGTCAACATCTGTGGGAGCAAGGTCCTCGTGGTAGCCACGGTAGAGCGAAGGTCCTACCCATTCGTTCCAGTCGAGCCCTTCGGGTACTTCTTGCGTGGGAAGGTCGCACTGTTTTACCGGTTCGCCAACGCTTACGTTAACTTCTTTGATGTCGCCGATGTACCCGTTTCGTACCAGTTCCACTGCATGACGGAAATCGCGCCATGAACGCTGCATATTTCCTGTCTGGAAAACGCGGTCGTATTTCCGGGTAGCGTTTACCATGGCTCGTCCTTCGGCCACCGTTAGTGCCAGCGGTTTTTCACAGTAAATGTCTTTGCCGGCTTTGGCAGCATCAGCCACAATCTGGGCATGCCAGTGGTCGGGTGTGGCAATCACTACTGCATCAATGTCGCTGCGCTCAAGCAACTCGCGGTAGTAGTGGTAGCCGTCAACTTTGGCATTAAGTCCGTTGTCCGAGTTGTTTTTGTTCGCGGCTTCCACAAACTGATCGAGTTTGCTTTTGAAAACATCGCTGGCTGCAACGGCAACAGTTTCTTTGCATTCGCCAATACTGTTCAGCAAAGTGTAAATTTGTTTTCCTGTTCCAATATAGCCCAGGTTAATCCGGTCGTTAGCAGCAACAAAACCTTTCCCTCCCATAACATGGCGCGGGATAATGGTTACGGCAGCAGCACCGGCGGCTGCTTTCCCAATGAAATTTCTACGGTTCATTTTATTCATTTTTATTAATTGGTTT
>CAYRBS010000136.1:3417-6853 GCA_964422335.1 uncultured Mariniphaga sp.
TGCACATCTGAACCCGGTATTGAACAGCGAAGTTTCGTGCGAATTCATCGAACGACCACTTACCGAAAAGCTGTTTTCCCCGTTTTCATCGAAAAAAAACGAACCACTGCGGATGACCTTCACATTTGAATCTTCGCGGTAAGGTTCGTTGCTTCCGGGGTAAGGTTTGTAAGTGTCGGCACACCACTGCCACACATTTCCGCCCATGTCGGTAAGTCCGGCTTTGTTTTCGCCAAAGGCGCCCACCGGCGAGGTAAACAGGTATCCGTCACTTTCGCGGGGTGAATCAATCGTTCCCTGCCAGGTGTTGGCAAAATACTCTCCGTTTTCAGAGACTTCATTTCCCCAGCTAAATTTATCCCCTGAATTTTCTCCGCTCCGGGCAGCATATTCCCATTCTGCTTCTGCAGGAAGTCGTTTGCCGGCCCATTTGGCATAAGCAACCGCATCGTTCCAGCTAACGTGTGTAACAGGATGATCATCTTCTGCATCGGGTCCGGAAGGGCCGAATGGTTTTCTCCAGGTTGCCCCGGGTAACAGTTCCCAGGTTTGCTTTTCGAGATTAAATACCCCCGAATCGCCAAATTTTTCCGCCTCTGTTTTGAAATTTGTATCCTCAACAAACTGCCTGAACTGTTCCACTGTCACCGGAGATTTATCGATATAAAAGGCTTCAATTTCTACTTCGTGAACCGGTTGTTCGTTAGGTAGCCCGGTTTCCGAGCCCATCATAAAACTTCCCCCTTCAAAAAAGATCATTTCACTTTTGTCAGGCTCCGGAGCATCGGATTTTTCCGTTTCTGCCGGAGACTGGTTTTCCTCCGGGATGAGTTCTGTATCCCCGTTACCTTGCTCTGCTGATCTTTCTTTTTGGGATTGTTTGCCCGAACAGGCCATAAAAATCACTAAAAACGCTAAATAATACAGTTTTTTCATACGGAATAATTTGAAATGTAAAAATGGGAGATTTTATTTTTTAATCAAAATGAAATGGAAATTAACCGATTGAAAATTATCAGCTGAAGAAATTTTTTTTGTAGTTTTCCAAAAAAATGAAACAACTTTTTTATCTGCTTTTTGCAATTTGGATATTGCCTGGCAATTCATCTGTTGCCCAGTCCTATACCGTGCAGGTTAAAATTAGAAATCAACCTGAAAACCCGGTTGTTTTGGGAACTTTAAAGGGGGATGAGTTTACACCGTTCGATACGGTTGAAGTTCAGCAAATGAATTCCGTTCACCAGGAGAAAAGTATAAAGTTCAGTTTTCCTGAAAATGCCATTCCCGGGATGTACCGTCTGGTATTCGGACAAACCACTTACGCCAGAATAATGGACGAACCGCCTCAGCAACTCGATTTTATATTCAATAAAGAAAATATTGTTTTGGAAACGGATTTTAATGCTCCGGCTGACAGCCTGAAGGTAACCGGATCGGAAGAAAACAGGGTTTGGTTTGATTTCTTGCAACGCGAAAAAGAGTTCCGGCAAAAAATAGAGGAGCTGGAAATGGAGGTTGATTATTACCAGGGGATGTTGGCTGAGGCGGATGGCAATTTAACCGATATGGAAACAGAAGCAGCCCGGGTTGCCAACGAATTTAATCAGTTGCAGCTGCAAAGGGACAGGTTCATCAGTCAAACAGCCGATGAAAATGAGGTGTTATTTGCTTCCCGGGTAATCCGGACTTTCAGGGAGCCTGTCCGCGATGGGTACCTGACCCGGCAGGAACGGGAAAAATCTTTTCAAAAAGAATATTTCAGGTACCTCGATTTTTCCGATGAATCGTTGATTCAAACGCAGGTTTTCACCGATAAAGTTTTCGATTTCCTGGTCACATTCAACCAGGCGGGGTTTACCCATGAACAAAGGGAGGAGGCATATACGGATGCGGTGGATATTGTTATGCGAAAAATTGAGGAGGCAGGTCCGGGGTCCCGGGGCAGCAATCCGGTTGCTCACTTCATATTAAATTACCTGGTAACCGGTTTTGAAAGATTGGATATGGACAATGTTATCGATTTCATTACCGAAAAATATGCCGGGACACTTTATGAACCCGGCGAAGAAAATAATCGCTAACGAAAGCGTGAGGTGCAAAAAATGGCGATTGGAACGGTAGTCGCTGATTTAACCCGGAACGGGAAAGGGGTTATCCGGTAATTTTTCGAATGTTTTGAAAAAACCTAAACTTTTTTCTCCGGGGAATGAATTTACAATTATTGACATTGTTGTTATTTTTGTTTATTCCTGTTTCAGGATCGTTAACTTTGAGAAAAATTTATACTATGCAAAAAACTTATAACTGGGCCATTCTTGGCTGTGGAAAAATAGCACGGAAGTTTAGCAGTGACCTGAAATTGCTTCCCAATGCCAACCTTTACGGAGCGGCGTCGCGCGACCTGCAGAAAGCAAAGGATTTCGCAAATGAATTTGGTTTTGAAAAAGCGTACGGAAGCTACGAAGAGATGGTGGCTGATCCGAAAGTGGATGCGGTTTATGTGGCCACACCCCACTCGCATCATCACGAACACACGATGCTCTGCCTGAACCACAAAAAAGCCGTATTGTGCGAAAAGGCATTTGCCATAAACAAAAATGAGGCAGAAGAAATGATTGCCACTGCACAAAAAAACAACACTTTTTTAATGGAAGCATTCTGGACTATGTTTCAGCCAAGTTTCAACAAGGCAATGGAAATTATTAAATCCGGTGAGCTGGGCAAACTCAGGGTCGTTCGTTCCGATTTTGCTTTCAACGGTACTTACAATCCTGAAAACCGGCTTTACAATACCGCACTTGGAGGAGGTTCGTTGCTCGACATTGGTATTTACCCTGTTTTCGCAGCGCTCACTTCCCTGGGAAAACCCGCAATGATTAAAACTCTTGCCGACTTTAGCCCCACTGGTTCTGAAGAGGCAATCAGCATGGTTTTTAAGTATAAAGAGGGTGAAATGGCAAACCTTACTTCCGCCTTTTCTTCCTTTTCACCCACACAAACCGAATACTGGTGTGAAAATGGCTACCTGGTATTGAATCCGAAATGGCATGCGCCCACGAATATAACGCTGTGGAAAAAGGGGGATGATGTGAAAACGCTGCCTTCGGAACATAAGGAGGGTTTTGGTTACCAGTACGAAGCGGCCCACGTGATGGAATGCCTCGATGCCGGAAAAACCCAAAGCGATAAAATGACCTGGCAAATGAGCCTCGATTTGATGGAAACGCTGGACAGAATTCGTATTGATGCCGGAATATTTTTTCCTGACCACGATGAAAACTTATTCCACACTCGTGGATTTGAATAAGTTACAATTTACACAATATGAGAAAACTTTTGGTTATTTTGGCGGTTGTTACTGTTTTTTCAGTAATAAACACAGGATGTAAAACAACACAAACTACAGTGGATACAACTACAATTAACGAACTCGATT
>CAYRBS010000137.1:0-1467 GCA_964422335.1 uncultured Mariniphaga sp.
ATAAAAAAGGAAAATTTATTAAACGGTAGAGTTGGGTTATTAAACGGCCAAAAGCAGCCTCTTCGCAGCTGTACACCTGAAAGCCAGTCGGGTTAAAATGCAACCCTGGCAAGATAAATGGCTGTTTTCTCCTCGTGTGAAGAGTAGTAGCTCACCCACAACTGGCCATCATGCAGGGCGAGGCCGGCATAGCTTGTATCGCCTCCTGAGGGGAGTGCAAGCGCTTCGGTGAGCGTCCCTTTGTGCGGGTCGATCCAGCAAAGCGAAGTACGCGCCGGGTGCCAGTCGTCTCCGTTGTAAAGCCGCACTGCCGCAAGAAACCTGCCATCGGGAAGTTGGATAAAGTGTGGCCCCCCGATACGCACACCCAGGTCTTTCCACTCCCAGCGGGTGTATGGCGGCAGCGCAGTGCCAATCAGTCCCGTGTTGTGTTCCCGGTCGCGGCGAAGCAGGCAAAAAGCCGTATCGTCCCTGAAAACAATGGATGTTTCATTGGGGTAACCGGTGTCGTACAGGTTTTCCACAAGGGGTTGAAAGTTTTTCCCGTTGCTGCTGGTATAAAGCCGCAGCATCCGCCTGTTGTTGGTACCGTAACCAATGCTGTAAGCGGTGTTGTTGTGCCAGGTGGTGCGCCACAACCAAAAGTCGGGGTCGCCAATTTCGTGGCTTTTGCCCCAGTTAAAACCGTCGTCTGAAAACCAGGCCAGCGACTGGTGGGTGTGCTCCGGATGCTCGTGCAGGGCGCCGGCACCGGTCAGCATAAGCCTCCCGCCGGGGGTGACGGTAATTTTGGCATCGCGCAAATCGGCGTCATCCGATGTAATGAGCGCTGCAGATTGCCAGTTCCTGCCATCTGTTGATGTTATTACCCGCAACGCACCATCGGGAGAAACATGTCCTTCTCCTTCGCGAAAAACGCAAAACCAGCGGTCGTCAAAACGGATTAAATCGGTGAACGCGTTGTGGGGCGCTTCATCCCAGATTTTACGCACCTCGAGTAAACGGAGTTGTGAATCCGGGTTTCCGGCTGTTCCGGTTTTTTCTGAAAACAAAAACAGCATTCCCACGAAAATAAACAGAAGCCGCCATTCAGGCAAATGGTAATTTCTCATCGCTTTTTTTGTGAAAAATAAGAAAAAAAGATACCCGATGCACAAGCCAAATAAAATACTTTTTTGTCTTATATTTTGAACAAGTATAACTATCTAATTGTTAACGAATTTGACAAGTATTAATCATTAACTTCAAAAAAAATTAAGTGATGAAAAAAATTTTATTTCTAATCGTTTCAGCATCCCTGCTGGTATTCTCGTCATGTGATACGATGAATACAGAAACCGTTTTTCAGGAAGAAGCAGTACTGAAAAAAGGGAAAAAAGTATCGAACTATGTGGCGCACCTTACGGGTTCTCAGGAAGTGCCTGCTGTTGAAACAAAAGCAACCGGCCAGGCTGTTTTTAAGTTGAG
>CAYRBS010000137.1:1567-6768 GCA_964422335.1 uncultured Mariniphaga sp.
AAATCCAGGGGCGAAAAACAGTTACCGCTCCTGGATTTATTATTGTAGCCCAGCCGATTTATCAGCCGGATATCGCCTTCAGCGAAGTCCTTACCTCTTTTATTTCATCTCTTAAAACAATGATGTCCGACTCGCTCAGTGGTTTCATCAATTCCGAATCGTACACATCCAAAAAACTGTCGCCATATTTTGAGATATTCTTTTCTATCTCTCCAATCCTCTTTCGCAGAGTTGCCAACTCCTCATTCACCTTTTTAAGTTCCGGATTTTCCGAAGTAAGTTGTTTCCACTCTTTTTCCTTGTTTTTTAAAATAAGTTTCACCGCGATGAGCTCGTCGAATAACTTTTCCTGCTCGTTTTTCTGTAATGAATTAGCCATTGTTTTAAATCATGGTTTAAAACATAAAGTTAAATAAAAATTACGCTATTCATCCATAAAAAACAAAGAAACATCCGGTTGATTTCGTTTTACACCCGGGGAAACTTATTGAAAATCGTCTGTGCCAAACAGGTAGGTTTCACCTGCTTCGGTGTCTTCTGAAATAGTTTGCCCGTTATACCTGAGGTTGAGTTTATTCCCCTGCAATGATTTCACCTCTGCCCTTTCCAGTTGGTTGTTTTCCCATTCCAGCGAAATTTCGAAACCACCCCGTCCTTTAATGCCTGAAATTTCGCCGTCCGGCAGTTTGGAAGGCAGTGCAGGTAACAGGTCCTGGAAGAAATCGCCGTTTTCGTCGCGCAGGTGCGACTGCAACAGCATTTCAACAATTCCGGAGGTTGCCCCGAAATTCCCGTCAATTTGAAAAGGAGGATGAGCATCGAACAAATTAAAATAGAGACCGCCTTTATCCTCATAATCGGTTTCTTCGCTTTTGGAAGGCACCATCAGGTTTTTCAACAACAAAAACGCGTGGTCGCCATCAAGCAGGCGGGCCCAAAAGTTTATTTTCCAGGCACGCGACCAACCGGTCCCGCCATCGCCGCGGTGCCCCAGTGTGACTTTACAGGCTTCGGCCAGTTCGGGAGTTGTAAGCGGATGAATTTCATTTCCGGGGTGAAGCCCCCACAAATGGGAAACATGGCGGTGTTTTTCTTCCGGATCATCCACATCTTCCAGCCACTCCTGCAGCTGTCCGTGGCGACCTACCTGATTGGGGGCAATGCTGTCCCGCTTTCCTTTCAATTCGTCTGCAAAATCTTCATCTACTCCAAGTATTTCAGCCGCCTCAATGGTATAGGATAACAGCGCGCGGATAATCTGATGATCCATGGTGGGGCCCATCACCAGTCCGCCCAGTTCGGGGCTGTTACTGGGTCCGCTCACCAGCCAATCCGGGTTTTCGGGATACGGCACCAGGTACCCGGCAAAAAAACGCGCTGCCTCTTTTAATACCGGGTATGCCCGGTTTCTCAAAAATTCCTCATTCCCTGTGTATTGGTAGTGCCACCATAAATGCTGGCTTAGCCAGGCGCCGCCCGTTACCCAAATGCCATGATTGGCATTGTTAATGGGCGCTGCTCCCCGCCAGAGGTCGGTATTGTGATGGGTAACCCAGCCATCCAGATCGTAATGTTCCCTGGCCACGTTCTGGCCGGTTTCCGAGAGGTCTTCCACCATAGAAAACAAGGGTTCTGCACACTCCGGTAAATTTGTCATTTCAGCCGGCCAGTAATTCATTTCCGTATTAATATTAATGGTGTATTTACTGTCCCACGGGGGCGCCAGCTTATCGTTCCAGATTCCCTGCAGGTTGGCAGGCTGTGTTCCCTCGCGCGACGAAGAGATAAGCAAATACCTGCCGTACTGGAAAAGCAGCGCCACCATAGATGGGTCTTCGTCATCCCTGAACGAAACCAGCCGTTCGTTGGTGGGGCGTTTGGAAATTTCGGTGCTTCCCAGGTCAAGCGACGTCCGGCCAAAAAGTTCGTTGAAATCGCGAAGATGCTCCTCCTTTTGCGACTGATACGATTCTCCTTCCAGGTTCTTCAGGAACCGGTCACAACGTTCAGAAGGGTTGCCGCCAATATCATCATAATTCACAAAACTGGTGGCTGCCACTAAGTAGAGGGTTGCATTTTTTGCATTCACCACCTCTATTGAATTTTCACCCTGAACCAATCCCCCACCCTCGGAAATCACTTTCAACCGCGCTTCAAAAGTGAGCTTGCTATCCGGGTATGGTTTTCCATCCCTGCCCAGTTCTTCATGGTAATTGTTTGCCTGGCCTTTCATTATAATTTGGTCGCCGTCCACCGAAACATCCCATTTTTCATGGGGAGAATCCAATCCGGCATTAAAATTCAGTTCGCCGTTTTTTGAAGATTCAAGCCGGATAACCACCGCCTGGCCCGGCTCAGAAGCAAAAACCTCACGCTTAAACCGGACGCCGTCCGATTCATAAAAAACGGTAGAAAGTGCATTTTTCAAGTCCAGCCGGCGCTGGTAAGAAGTAACATCATCGTGACCGGGAAAATTCAACAATACATTGCCGAAGGGAAGGTAGCTAAACTGCCCGAATGGTTGGGACATAAAATGTTCGTTCCCCAGCTCATGGGCTTCATCCTGTTTTCCCTCCCAAAGTAACCGGCGCAAATCATCCAGGTAATTATGGGCACCCGGATTAGCGTAATCGTGAGGCTGGCCGCTCCAAAGCGTTTCTTCGTTAAACTGGATGGTTTCGTTTTCTGTTTCGCCATAAACCATTGCCCCTAACCGGCCATTTCCCAAAGGCAACGCTTCAACCCATTCGGTGGCAGGCTTATCGTACCACAGCATTAACGAAGGATCGATCTCACGGTCAGGTTCAGCAAACCGGTTACAGGAAAATAAAGTTAACAACAAGAAAATCAGGATAAAACTACTTAGGTTCTTCATTATTAAAGGATTCAAATGTTAAAAACCTCAAACTTATCAAGTATTTAAAGATTTTTGACATTTTTCGTCAGGTTTTTTGGCTGACACCCTTTTAATTTGAAGTAAATTATTGATTCCGGAGGGAATTAGTTTAGGAAATGAAGTTTTATAACTCGTTTGAAATATCATCCTCATCCTGGTCTGTTAAAAGCAGGGAGGCCGAGGTGAATGAAACTCCAACATTTCCTGGCTCACACAGAAATGCCCTCGTTGCCAAACATGCAAACAACTGTATTTCAATAGGATACAAATCAAAAAACACTTTATTTATTAATTATTTAAATTTATTTATTATGCTTACTTTCAAAAAAACAACCAGTTTATTCGTTTTATTTTTCCTGGGTATTGCAACAATTTTTGCTCAGCAGCCGCAACAAATGCCACAGCAGCAACAGCAGCAGCAAATTGATGTTGACGACAGTGAAATGGAACAGTTCGCCTTAGCATTTGCTGAAATACAATCTGTAGATCAGGAAATACAAGAGGAAATGGTAGGTGCTGTAGAAGAAGAAGGCCTTGATGTACAGCGTTTCAATGAAATATTGAATGCGCAGCAGGATCCAAACCAGGAGGTTGATGCCAATGAAGATGAACTCAAACAGTTTGCATCTGCCAACCAGGAAATTGAAAAAATCCAGAGCAAGGCACAGGAAAAAATGCAGAAGGTGATCGAAGACAGCGATCTTACTATTCAACGCTACCAGGAGATTATGGGAGCTGTACGGAGTAATCCGGAATTGCAACAAAAACTTCAGGAACATATTGAAGAATAAATCTGGGATTTGAATCATCATTCAGGGGCATTGAAATCACTGGCCGGGTGCCGGGTTTTAAATGCCCCTTTTTTTATGTAATCGTTCCACCCAATTTTAAAGTGAATCCAGCGTTCGTAATTTCATCCGGTAAAATTCCTGCACAAGAGGCCTAACTTTTGCTTACACCGTAGGCATAAAGCTTGTCGGCATGTCTGATGTAGAGGATTCCGCCAGAAACCACCGGATGTGCCCAGTACATTCCTTTGCCACCTTCGGGCACCTGAAATTTTCCAGTCGTTTCATGTGAATGGGGAGTTGCTTTCACAAGACTCATCATCCCCCGTTCGTCCAGGGTATAAAGCATTCCTTCGGCAAACGTAACGGAGCCTTTTCCGTGTCCTTCAGCTTTCCACATTTGTTCGCCCGTCATAAAATCAAGACAGAACCAGCCCCGCGCATTACTTCCCGACCCGTACAGGTGACCTTCGTGAAGAATTACGCCGCCATGGTGATTGTCCATTAGTTCGGTCTGCCAAACTGTTTCCGGAACAATTTCTTCGCCCTGAAGCGTCAACTCAAACAGCATACTCCCTTTTCCGTAACCACTGGAAATAAAAACGAGATCGTTACGAACAATGGCATCGGGCACATTTAGTCCGTTACGGTTTTTATAATCCACTTTCCACAACAACTTGCCGGTTTGGGTATCTACGCCGTAATAACAATCGGAACTTGCATTAATGAGTTGTTTGTATCCGCCAAATTCCATTAAAACCGGTGAAGAATAGCCTTCAACACCCGGAATCTCCGTGTTGGCCCAAATAAGCTCCCCATTGTTTTTATCCAGGCAAACCTGAAAACCGGTTTCGCCGGCTGGCCGAACATACAAATGATCTCCGTCAATCATCACCGACTCAGCATACCCATATTCCAGTTCCGGAACATTAAAACGTTCTGCCAGTTCGCTGAACCACAATTCTTCACCGCTTTTGGCATGAAACGCTGCCAGACGCCCGGTTTCACCCAGATGATAAATAACACCTTCATCGTAGGTGGGAGTACTTCGGGCGCCTGTGTACGACCTGGCATGTGACATTTGTGTTGACCACGCTTTCCCGTTTGGTTTCTCCCAAATTATATTTCCTTCTGAATTAAGGCAGTAAACAAAGGTTTCACCCGATTTCGTTCCTGCAGTGTAAATATACCCGTCGGCAATGGAAACCGAACTGTACCCTTCGCCAAGTCCCGAAGCAGACCATTTCAGTTCGGGGCCGTTTTGCGGCCACTCTTTTAACAACCCTGTTTCTGCCGATTTATTTGTGCGGTCCAAACCATGGAAACAGTGCCATTCTCCGGCTTTTTGCGCAAAAGAATTGCTGCTAAAAAGAAATACAGAAATACAAAAAGTCAATAATGAAAATTTTAATGTGGCAAGCATAGTTGTAGTTTTTTCGGTTGTTTTTTTGCAAATATAGTACTTGTCGTACTTTTCAGAATAAATAACGTAAACAAAATGATTCATGCTTAAAATT
>CAYRBS010000138.1:0-6708 GCA_964422335.1 uncultured Mariniphaga sp.
ATTAAAGGTCAAAAATTCGAAAAATTTACATTACAATTAATTAATATCAAAAATGGAATAAATCTTTCTGTACTGATATTTAATAACTAATTCTGTTATGGAATATAACACAACTATTTCCAAAACGGAAAATTTGCGTTACTTTAGCGTTTCAAAAAAAATGGATATAATACTTATTAATTGATAACAATAAAAAATAAATTTTATGGCAAAACATGTATATACCTTTGGTGCAGGAAAAGCTGAAGGGAAAGCTGACATGAAAAACCTGCTTGGCGGCAAGGGTGCAAACCTTGCGGAGATGAATTTGATTGGGGTTCCGGTACCTCCGGGATTTACCATTACAACCGAAGTTTGTACCATGTACAATGAACAGGGACAGGAAAAAACCTTCGATGTAATAAAACCCGAAGTTGAAGCTGCCGTTGCGCTTGTTGAAGAGTTAACCGGAACGACGTTTGGCGACAAAGATAATCCATGCCTGATGTCGGTTCGTTCAGGCGCCCGTGCATCGATGCCGGGGATGATGGACACCGTACTGAACCTTGGGATGAATGATGACGCCGTGGAAGGCATTTCCAAAAAATCAGGAAATCCGCGTTTTGCCTGGGATTCCTATCGTCGTTTCGTGCAAATGTATGGCGATGTGGTAATGGACATGAAGCCAGCCAGCAAGGAAGAAAACGACCCGTTTGAAGAAATTATTGATGAGTTGAAAGAAGAGAAAGGAATTCAGCTTGACACCGAATTCACTACCGAAGATTTGCAGGAACTGGTAAGGCGTTTTAAAGCAGCCGTTAAAAAAGTTACCGGCAAAGACTTTCCTACCGATCCGTGGGAGCAGCTCTGGGGTTCTGTTGCAGCAGTTTTCAACAGCTGGAATAACCCACGTGCAACATACTACCGCCGCATGGAACAAATCCCCGATGAATGGGGAACTGCCGTAAACGTTCAGGCCATGGTATTCGGGAATATGGGCACAAGCTCAGGAACAGGTGTTGCCTTTACGCGTGATGCTGCAACCGGCGAAGATATTTTCAACGGTGAGTACCTGATTAACGCTCAGGGGGAAGATGTAGTGGCAGGTATCCGTACCCCACAGGAAATAACCCTCTCCGGTTCCAGAAAATGGGCTGAATTGCAAGGTGTTAGCGAAGAAGAAAGAGCTTCGAAATATCCTTCGCTGGAAGAAGCCATGCCCGAAATTTACAAACAACTGGAAGAAACCCAGCAGAAACTGGAAGACCACTATAAAGATATGCAGGACCTTGAATTTACCATTCAGGAAGGCAAATTGTGGTTACTGCAAACCCGCAACGGAAAACGTACCGGCGCTGCCATGGTGAAAATTGCCGTTGACTTGCTGGAGCAAGGGTCGATTGATGAAAAAACAGCCCTGAAGCGTATCGATTCCAACAAACTGGATGAACTGCTCCACCCGGTATTTGAAGCCTCAGCCATAAAATCGGCTACCGAGCTGGCAAAAGGGTTACCAGCCTCTCCCGGTGCTGCTACCGGCCAGGTTGTTTTCTTTGCCGACGAAGCCTCAAAATACCCGGCATCCATCCTGGTAAGGGTAGAAACCTCACCTGAAGATTTGGAAGGGATGCACATTGCCAAAGGTATTTTAACCGCACGCGGAGGTATGACATCGCACGCGGCTGTGGTTGCCCGCGGAATGGGTAAATGTTGCGTTTCGGGTGCAGGCGCTGTAAAAATAAACTACAAAACCCGCGTCATGACCATTGACGGAAAAGAGTTTAAAGAAGGCGACTGGATTTCACTGAACGGTTCTACTGGTAAGGTTTATGAAGGAAAAATAACCACCAAAAACCCTGAAATGAGTGGAAACTTCGCTAAAATTATGGATCTGGCAGAAAAATTCACACGCATGAGCGTTCGCACCAATGCAGACTCTCCAAACGATGCCAGGGTAGCCCGCAAATTTGGGGCAAAAGGAATTGGCCTTTGCCGTACAGAGCACATGTTTTTCGAAGGCGACCGGATAAAAGCAATGCGCGAAATGATACTTGCAAAAACCGAAACAGATCGTCGCAAAGCACTTGAAAAACTGTTACCCTACCAGCGGGAAGACTTTGAAGGAATTCTCGAAGCAATGGAAGGTTATGGCGTAACCATCCGGTTGCTTGATCCGCCGCTGCACGAATTTGTACCTCACGAAGAAGCCAATCAAAAAGAAATGGCAAGTGAAATGGGCATTTCGGTTGACGACGTTAAAGCACTGGTTGACGACCTGCATGAATTTAACCCGATGCTGGGACACCGTGGCTGCCGCCTGGGTAATACCTATCCGGAAATTACAGAAATGCAGGCACGGGCAATTATTGAAGCTGCCGTTAACCTGAAACAAAAAGGAGTAAATGTACTGCCCGAAATTATGGTACCGCTTATTGGCACCGTGAAAGAATTTAAAATGCAGGCTGATATCATTCACGAAACAGCCAAAAAGGTATTCGAAGAAAAAGGATTTAAAGTAGATTACCTTGTGGGTACCATGATTGAAGTACCGCGCGCAGCATTGACCGCCGACAAGGTGGCTGAGGTAGCCGAATTCTTTTCATTCGGAACCAACGACCTTACCCAGATGACCTTTGGTTACTCCCGCGATGATGCCGGGAAATTCCTTCCGGTTTATCTTGAAAAAGGCATCCTGAAAGTTGATCCGTTCCAGGCACTCGACCAGGAAGGCGTTGGACAGCTTGTAAAAATGGGTGTTGAAAAAGGACGCAGCGTAAAATCGGACCTCAAAGTGGGTATTTGCGGGGAACATGGAGGCGAGCCATCGTCGGTAATGTTTTGTGACACTGTTGGCATGGACTACGTCAGCTGTTCACCTTACCGTGTACCTATTGCACGCGTTGCTGCCGCACAGGCAAATATTCAGTAAATAATTAGTATCTAATATCTTAAAGGCCGCTTAATTTAATGAGCGGCCTTTTTTTTGGTTTTTTTCCCATTTTAAATGCGTATTTCCACGTGTTATTTTTACGTAGAACTACGCATGCATTTTGCGTAGAAACACTCTTTCATATAAAAGTAAAATGTCCGAATTTTGAATGAGATTTTTTTAAAGAAAATATGAACCGAATGAAATTTGAACAATTAAATAAAAGCGCTACCCCGCACTTCAATTCAGTAAACCTTGGCACACTTATATTTTCCCATGAAAAGCATCATCATTATTTCAGCAATCTGACTGAAACACACGTTCCCTCTACAATGAAAAGCTGATGATGCAATGGGATACGGATAATCCGTAAAGGGATCCCCCCCGGGGTCCCTTTTTTTTATACCTGTACCAAACTGTTTTTTAAAGCAAAAACCACCAGGCCTGCAATATTTCTCACACCCGATTTTTCCAGTAGTTTCCGGCGATAACCTTCGATTGTGCGTTCACTGAGACTTAGTTCTTCCGCAATCTCAGAGGTTGTATGTTCCTGACAAATCAATTCAAGTATTTCCAATTCCCGGGTAGAGAAAACGGACATATTTTCTTCTCCGTCACCGCTTTCCTTTTTTGCCCGTTTTAAAACCAACTGTTTTGTTAAATCACCGGAAAAATAAAAGTCGTTCTTCATCACCTGTTTGATTGCCTTTTCCAATTCGTCGGGATCGGCATTTTTCATCAAATATCCATCCACGCCCTCGCTAATCATATAAAGAACAATTTGTTCATCATCCTCCATTGTAAGAACAATTATTTTCTGCTTTGGGTACAATTCCCTGATCTGGCGGTTCGCCTCCAGCCCGTCCATCTCCGGCATCTGCAAATCGAGAAGTATGATATCGGGCATTTTTCCCGACGTTTCGAGCATTTTCAGCAATTCAATGCCATTTTCTGCTTCATACACCTGCCCCACAAAATCGAAATCAGAAAGCAATGCACACATCCCTTTTCTGAATAATTTATGATCGTCAGCAATAACAATATCAATTTTGTGTTGTTCCATCGTTTAATTTGTTGTTTTTAAAAAAAGTATGGCAGCAGTACCTTTCCCTGGTGCAGATTTCACCTTAAACCTGGCATCCAGCAATTGGGCACGGCTTTCAAGATTTCTAAGCCCCAGGCCGGTATGTTTTAATTTATCCGGTTCAAACCCGGTCCCGTTATCTGTAAGCGATACGGCAATGGCCTCGTTCCAGAAACGCATTTTAATTACAATATGCGTTGCCCCGGCATGTTTAATTGAATTGTTCAGCAACTCCTGGATAATCCGGAAAACGGCCAGTTCTTTTTTATTATTAAACCTGAATGGCTCCCCATTTTTCCAGCATTCAATTTCAAGTTGCCCCGTTTTATTGACCCAGTTGGCCAGGTCTTCAATCGCAAAGTAAACCCCGAGTTTTTCAAGTGACGGCGGCATTAAAGCCCTCGAAATCCGGCGAACCTGTGTAATCACACCGTCGAGGTAATTTTTAGTTTCCATCGCAAGTTCCTGCGTTGTATTATCATCCGATTTTTTTTCAATACGGCTGACATTGAGTTTCACTACCGAAAGCATTGCCCCTACTTCGTCGTGCAAGTCCTGGGCAATTCGTTTTCGCTCTTTTTCCTGAGAGGAAACCGTATTTCTCAGAATTTCATCTTGTTGTTCCGTTTTTATTCGGTTAATCTCCAGCTCCTTTTTTAGTATTCGCTTTTGGTAGGTAACAAAAAAGAAAAAAATAGCCCCGGCAAGAAGAATCATGCCCAAAGTACCTACAAAATAAACCAATACAATTTCTGCATTTCCCGGAACAGCCATCTAAAAATGATTAATGTTTTTTTAATAAATCCCCGACACCATGCGAAAATAAACAACAAAAACGACATTGTATATAAAAAAAGACGATTTTCCGTAAAAGAGAAAAGGGCAGCTCAATAGCCGCCCTTAAGTTAACCCCCAAACACACAAGCAATACAGAACGTATTGCATTACAAAAGTAAAAATAATTACTGGATTACAAAAAAATCCAAAAATTAATTATTGTAAAATATTTGATGTATTACATCCCTAATTCAGCGACATCTCTTTTTTCTGTAACATCCGGTAGATGGTCGATTTCCCGATTCCCAGCTTGGATGCGACCAACCTTACATTCTGATCGTATTTAGACAAAAAGTGTTTTACAATATCCTGGTTATATTCTAAAAGGGTTTTTTCGTTAGACAACAGGTTATGTACATTCTCGTCCACACTCATATTCAGGTGGCTTGGTTTGATATTATCTCCGTTTGACATTACACAGGCCAGTTCCATAACCGCTTTGAGCTCACGAATGTTTCCGGGATAGTGATAGGAAAGTAACATTTGTTTGGTTTCGTCGGTAATATTTTTCCTGTTCATGTTATTTTCCTTGCAAAATTCATTAACAAAATATTTGGCAAGCAAAATTATATCATTCCCACGCTGGCGTAACGGGGGTAACTCAATGGGAAGGCCAAGTAACCTGTAATACAAATCCTGCCTGAATTTCCCCTCCTCCACCAGGGTAGCGAGGTTTTTGTGGGTTGCAGTTAGTATCCGCACATCGAGCGGAATCATTTCAGTGCCCCCCAACCGTGTGAGTTCCCTTTCCTGAATAACCCGCAACAGCTTTGCCTGCACATTCATATCCAAATCGGCAATTTCATCTAAAAACAGGGTACCTGAGTTCGCCTGTTCGAATTTTCCGATTTTGAGAAAATCGGCCCCGGTAAAAGCCCCTTTCTCATGTCCAAACAGTTCACTTTCAATCAGCCCATGCGGTATTGCCGATACATTAATAGCAACAAACGGTTGGTTACTCCGGGGGGAATTGTAATGTATTCCTTTGGCTACCAATTCCTTACCGGTTCCTGTTTCGCCATATATTGAAACTGAAATATTCGTTTGAACCGCTTTTTCCATCAGGCTAAAAACGTGATCTATTTCACGGCTGCTCCCCTTTATCAGTTTTTTAAAATTAAAGCGTTCTTTTATGGCATCTTTTAAACGGGTATTCTCTTGTTTTAACTGATCCGACTGGTAAATGTTTTTAATGATATTGGTAAGTTTCTCCCGTGTATCGGGCGCTTTCATAATATAATCGTACGCACCGTTTTTCATTAACTCAATGGCTGTACTGATACTTTCCTGCGCCGATATTATGATAACATGTGCATCGGGCTGCTTTTCCTGGATTTCCATTAAAACTTCATGTCCTGTCATGTCAGGCAGGGTATAATCCAGGGTAATTACATCGGGCTGGTCGTCCAGGTTAGCAATACAATCCTTGCCATTATAGAAAACTTTTACCTGGTACTGGTTCTCAACCAGTTTTTTCTTGAGTACTTGTGCATAAAGTGTATTATCTTCTACTATGAAGACTTTGTACTTCACATTGCTTTTTGGGTTGGCCATCTTCAAAGAATTAGTTGTTTTTAAAAGTATCCATATTATTGTACCAAAATAGGAATATTTTTTAAATATTTTCCAATTTTGAGACAAAAATTTCCTTTTTGGGAATAAATTCAGGTTTTTGGCATTGAAAACATAATTTTTTTCAGTTGTTAAGGCCTCATAATTTACTTTCCGGTTTTTTAGGCTGTATCCTTTCAAATGTTACTATTTTTTTGCAGAAGTATTATTTTGGGTTTATTATTTTTAAGGAAACCGGAAAATGATTATTCATTCAAAAATGAATTCTTATTTTTATCGAAGTTAAAACAATTTTATTCACATGAAA
>CAYRBS010000139.1:0-1116 GCA_964422335.1 uncultured Mariniphaga sp.
CGCCCAAACAGGCGAAAAAATCACCCTTGAAGATATTTTTCAGAAAGGAACATTCAGTGCACAGTCGGTCAGCGGACTGCGCCCGATGAACGATGGAGCGCATTATTCCACCCTCGAAAACAGGTCGAAAATTGTGAAAAACAGTTATGAAACCGGCGAGGCTGTGGAAACGCTGTTCGACATTACAAAAATTGACGATGCCCCTGTTTCTTCCTTTTCCGATTACGAATTCAGCGACGACGAAACAAAAATTCTTTTAACCACCGATATCAACCGTATTTACCGGCACTCTTTTACAGCTCAATATTATGTGTGGAACTCGGTAACCGAGGAGTTTACGCCATTGTCGGAGAACGGGCCACAGCAACTGGCAACCTTTTCGCCCGATGGCGACCGGGTGGCATTTGTGCGCGATAATAACCTGTTTATTAAAAACCTGAAGTTTGGCAGCGAAAGCAAAATAACTTCTGACGGCAAAGAAAATGAAATAATTAACGGTGCCCCCGACTGGGTTTACGAAGAAGAGTTTGGTTTCAATAAAGCTTTTTGGTGGTCGCCCGACAGTAAATTCATCGCTTTTATTCGTTTCGATGAAACCGAAGTACCTGAATTCAGCATGACAATGTATGCGGGCCAAAACCCCACCCTGGAAGAAAATAAACTCTACCCCGGACAGAAAACCTTTAAATACCCCAAAGCCGGTGAAAAAAACTCCACTGTTTCTGTAAAAACGTATGAACTTTACTCGAGGGTAACAACCGATGTGGATTTACGCGAGGACGACGATATTTACGTACCCCGGCTAAATTGGACACCCGATTCCGAAAACCTGGTGGTAATGCGCATGAACAGAAGGCAAAACAGGCTCGATGTTATGTACGCCAATCCTTTCACCGGAGAAACGAACCTTATACTTACCGAAAAAAACGATCGGTACATCGATACCGATTTCCTGGATGCATTCACCTACCTCGACGATGGCCGGTTTGTAATTACCAGTGAGCGGGACGGCTGGTCGCACCTTTACCTTTACGACCAGCTGGGGTTTGAACAAGGCCGGCTCACCGAGGGGGAATTTGATGTAACTAAATTTTACGGTTACGATGAAGATGAAAA
>CAYRBS010000139.1:1216-6693 GCA_964422335.1 uncultured Mariniphaga sp.
AAAAAGAATTTTTCACGTTTACAACTTCGGAAAACATCGAACTGAACGGTTACATGATTAAACCGGCAGATTTTGATGAATCGAAAAAATATCCGGTACTGATAACGCAATACAGTGGTCCGAACTCCCAATCCGTAAACGATTCATGGAGTGGAATTGGCTGGTACCACTACCTGGCACAGGAAGGATTTTTAGTTGTTTCAGTCGATCCGCGGGGAACGGGAGCCCGCGGCGAAGATTTCCGGAAAACAATCTACATGCAACTTGGAAAATACGAATCGGACGATATGGTAGAAACCGCCAAATACCTTGGTGATTTGCCTTATGCAGATGAAAACAATATTGCCATTTACGGATCAAGCTACGGAGGTTTTATGACCTGCCTTTCGATGGCAAAAGGCAAGGAACTTTTTAAAGCAGGTATTGCCGTAGCTCCTGTTACCAGCTGGCGGTTTTACGATACCATTTACACCGAACGTTACATGCGTACCCCGGGCGAAAATCCGGAAGGATACGATGACAATTCGCCGCTTTCTCACGCCGGGGATATTGAAGGAAGGTTGCTGATTATACATGGTTCAGCAGATGATAATGTTCATGTACAAAACACCTTTGAATTTACCGAAAAAATGGTGCAGGCTGATGTACAATTCGATATGGCTATCTATACCAACCGGGCGCACGGTATCAGTGGCGGAAATTCAACCATGCACCTCTACACCCGGATGACTAACTTTTTAAAAGAACAATTGCAATAAAATTCTCAAAAACAGAAACTTAAATTCACCTGAAATGAATATTCACTCATTCATTATAATCCTGTTGAAATGAAAAAAATATTTCAGTATTTTTTGCAGGGGGTATTGTTAAGTGCACCGTTTGTCATTGTTATTTATATTCTTTATTCCCTTTTTATAACATTTGATAGCTGGCTGGCACAAAACCTGGAATCTGTTTTGGGGTTCAGAATTCCAGGCCTGGGCATCCTGGTTCTTTTTATTTCACTCACCGTGCTCGGTTATCTCGGGCAAACAGCCCTGGTAAGGCCATTGAAAAGAGTTACGGCAAAAATCATAAAAAAAATACCGTTACTCAACTTCCTGTATTCCTCCATCAACGATCTTTTTTCTGCTTTTATGGGAAAGGAAAAAAAATTCAATACACCGGTAAAAGTACTTTTCAACAAGGAAAATAATCTTTGGAAACTGGGATTTGTCACAAAAACCACCCTCACCGAAATTGGTAATCCGGAGCTGGCCGCGGTCTATTTCCCGCATTCCTACAATTTTTCGGGCGAATTGTACCTGGTACCGAATGACCGGGTGCATGCTATAAAAATGTCGCCCGCCGAAGCAATGAAATTTATCGTTTCAGGAGGTGTCACCCATTTTGAAAATTCAGAAATTCCCGAAATGAAAACCCCGGAAAATGAATAAAACACAACAAACCGAAAATATTTTATTTGATTTCTCGGCGGTTATTTTCGACATGGACGGCGTACTGGTAAACTCCGAGCCCTTTTATGTGGAGGTGGAACAACAAAATTTCAGGGCACTGGGGTTAACTGTTTCGGAAGAGGAACACCAAACCTACCAGGGAACGGCCACCGACCGCATGTGGCAGATGATAAAGGAAAAACATGGAATTGAAAAGCCGGTGGAGGAGCTGGTAAAAATGACCAATACCATGGTTACACCCTATTTCAGTTCGCTGGAGAAAATAGAACCCATGCCCGGGGTGGAAAAGCTCATTAAAAAGCTCAGAAAAATGAAAATTCCGTTAGCGCTGGCCTCTTCGTCCTACCCCGATGTGATTCAAATTATACTGAAAAAAACCGGCCTGGAAAAGTATTTTGATGTAGTGGTTGACAGCCAGACGGCGGGATCGAGCAAACCCGATCCCCTGATTTTTTTGCTTACCGCGAAAAAACTGGGGGTATCGCCGCAAAAATGTCTGGTAATTGAAGATTCGGCCAATGGGATTGCGGCAGCCAAAAGTGCAGGAATGTATTGTATTGCTTTTGCCGGCCCCGGGTCAGAGCTTCAGGATCAAACCCGGGCCGATAAAATTATTTCTGATTTCCGGGAAGTGCTGCCAAACGGGTAGTTTATATTATTCGGCACAAGCCATTTTTTCGAGTAAATCGCGCACTTCCTCATAGTTCTCCACCTTGTAGCCTGCAATGGTTTGGGTCATTCCAACTTTAATGGTGATGGCCTCGTCAGGTATTTCCGAAAATAAAAACTCATCTGTCCAGTCGTCGCCAATGGCAATAATTTTATCAGCGGGGTGCTCTTGCAATACTTTCAAAGCTGCCCTTCCTTTGTTGATGCCCCGGTTTTTAATTTCAATAACCTTGTTGCCTTCCAGTATTTCGAGGTTCAGGTTGGAAACCAGGCTGGTCATTTCATCTTTCAGCTCAATGGCACGGTTAAAGCCCAGTTCAGGATCTGATTTACGGTAATGCCAGACCAGGCTGTAATTTTTTTCTTCGATAAAGGAACCAGGAGTGCGGTCAACATAAAACTCGAGCGACGAACGGATGCTTTCTTTCCATGTATCGTCAAGTGGTTCAATCATTTCCCATCCGTTTGTTGCAGACCGGAACCAAACACCATGCTCCACAATTAACATATAGGGTTTGTTCCCAAACCACTCTTCAAAAGTATCCTTATCGCGGCCACTGATTAGCACTACTCTGTTTTTAGGATTTTTCGCCAGTTTATCGAGCAGGGAATACAGCTCCTTATCGGGCCTGGCATGTTTTGGGTTGTCTTCAAAACCGGTAAGTGTTCCATCGTAATCGAGGAAGAAAATTCGGTTATCCGACTGGCAAAATTCTTTTACTATCTCATTTTTGGAAGTAGCAGTCAACTTTTTAGATAAGTACCTCTGTTCGTTTTGCTGTACTTTTCCCATACCATTCAGGAAATCGGTAGCCCATTTTTTTACATTATACCGTTTTAATCTCATTTGAAGTACCGTGTTCCGTTCAATTTGCTCATCCAGCGGCATTTCAATGGCTTTTTTCAGGCTGGCTGCAATTTGCGCTTTATCGTTGGGATTAATAATCAGCGCTTCGCTCATTTCTTTGGAAGCCCCTGCCATTTCGCTGAGTATTAAAACCCCGCGGCCATCGGTTTTGGAAGCCACAAACTCTTTGGCAACCAGGTTCATTCCATCGCGAATCGGGGTAATTAACGCAATTTCGCAATAGTTATATAAATCTACAAGATTTTCGAATGGAAGGGAACGAAAAAAATACCATATCGGAGTCCGGTTAATGGTAGAAAACTCGCCATTGATGCGTCCCACAATTTCATCTACCTCGCTTTTCATTTGCTGATACTGGTCCACTCCAATGCGCGAAGGCACTGCCAGCATTACCAACGTAACTTTATTGCGGTATTCAGGATATTCCTGCAGAAAATACTCGAATGCCTGCAACCTGTTAATCAATCCTTTTGTATAGTCGAGCCGGTCAATGGAAAGAATGAATTTGGTTTCAGGATAAAGCAGGTAATACCGTTCCAGTTCTTTGCTGATTTCTGATTTATCGCGGACTGAGCGTTTTTGGGACTCAAGAGCTGAATTATGAAATTTATCGTAGTCGATTCCCATGGGAAAGTTGTCCACTTTAACAACCCTTTTGGGCAGGCTTATTTCATTAATATTGATATCGTATCCCAACAGCCTGCGCACCGAACTCATAAAGTGCCGTTCGTAATCGAAGGTATGGAAACCAAGCAAGTCGGCACCCAGCATTCCTTTAATAATCTCCGTCCGCCAGGGAAGTATCCTGAAAAGTTCGTACGAAGGGAACGGGATATGCAGGAAAAAACCGATGGTCACATCCGGGAACTTTTCCTTTACCATTTGGGGCAACAGCAAAAGATGGTAATCGTGAATCCAAATTTTATTTACCCCTTCCATATTTTCGGCAATTACATCGGCAAATTTCTGGTTCACTCTTTTGTACGCCTGCCAATGTTCTTCCTCGTATTCTACAAACTGGTTAAAATAGTGAAACAGGGGCCAAATGGTTTTGTTACTGAACCCTTCATAATACAATTCCACATCTTCAGGAGTAAGGTTCACATCAGCACAATCTTCCTCTTTCAGCACCTCATTCAGCTGTTTTTGCTGTTTTGCGGTCAGTTCATTTCTATCGAGCCCGGACCATCCAATCCACAGACTATTGAATGACTTGCTTACCGATAACATCCCTGTGGCAAGTCCTCCCACACTGGGGGTCACATCAATGTTCCCGTCAGAAATATTCATTTTCACGGGTAATCGGTTTGATATTATTAGAAATCGACTCATAGTTTTTCTATATTTGTTCGCCATTATTATACGTAAAATATACGAATTGTCAAAATTTAATATTAAACATTTGAAATAAATAATGACAAATCTCGATTATGGCATTATAGGGAATTGCAGAAGTGCGGCGCTCATTTCCAAATCCGGATCACTGGACTGGCTTTGCCTGCCGGTATTCGATTCAGCTTCGGTTTTTGCGAAACTGCTTGACACTAAAAACGGAGGGAGTTTTGAATTTGAAACCAGCGACGATTATCAGGTTTCCCAACGATATTTACCGAAAACCAACATACTGGCAACCAGGTATTCAAATGGCACCGACAGTTTTGAAGTGCTTGATTTTATGCCCAGGTACCATTACCATAACGGAAGACACCAGGTTTATTCCCCCCCCGACCTGATTCGCTACGTTAAGTGGAAATCGGGAAAACCCCGTTTCCGGGTAAAATATAATCCCCGGCTGGAATATGCAGAGCGAAAAACAATAACCGAAGTAAGTAAAGATTACATAAAAAGTTATACCCGAACCGGTATTTACGATTCGCTCTATCTTTATACAGATCTCGAAAAAGAGAAAGTGATAAACAGCGAGGAGGTGGAGCTGGAAAGCGAAATTTTCTTTTTGGTAAGTTACAACCAAAAGTTACTGGAGCAAAATCTTGAGCGGGCTTATCTGAAACTTCAGCGAACAAAAGTTTACTGGCTCAACTGGTCAGAAGAGACGCATAAATTCAGCAGCTACAATGAAGAAATAACACGCAGCGCTTTGGTGCTGAAGCTGCTGACCTATGACAAAACCGGCGCCGTTTTGGCCGCAGCTACTACTTCGCTGCCCGAAACCATTGGCGAAATCAGGAACTGGGACTACCGTTTCTGCTGGCTTCGCGACGCATCGATGGTGATAAAAATGATGAGCAAAATCGGCCACTGGAAAAGTGCCGAACGGTTCATGAATTTCATTATCGATGTGGTGCCCGACAAGGATGAAAAAATCCAGATCATGTACGGCATCAACAAGGAGCGCAACCTCCGCGAACGCATCCTCACGCACCTTTCGGGGTACGAGGACAGTGCACCCGTCCGCGTTGGGAATGCTGCCTACAAACAAAAACAACACGATATTTACGGCATCCTCATGGATGTTATCTACC
>CAYRBS010000140.1:0-2411 GCA_964422335.1 uncultured Mariniphaga sp.
TTAAACTTTTATAAAATCCAGCCACGAACTGTTTTCTTCATATTCTTCTACAACCTGTGCTTTATTTTTAAATGAAAAACTGGCCATTAAACCTGAAATTTCCTGCTGAAGCATTGTTATTCCGCTTTCAGTGAGGTCTTTTCTGAAACCTTTCCCGGCTACTTCAAGTACCTGGTTTAATGAAATTACACGACCAATTATTTTCCCCATTTCTACCAGTTTGCGTTGGGGCATTTGTAAATCGAGGTTAAAATTCACCTGTTCTTTTATGTAATCAGCCGCCTGGCTGGTAAGGTTAAACCCTTTTAAAAACTGAAACAGATTATTTTCCCTTGCCCGTTTCATCAATTTCAATAGACCTTCTGTGATTTGTGCATAAAGGATGTCGTTGGATCCTTCAAAAATCTGAAACGGCCGGCTATCGACCGTGCCTCTTCCCGCAATGTGGTTTAATTTGTAAGCTTTGGCGCCAACCAGTTGTAAAACCGATTGGGACGCTTCCTGCATTAAATCAGTGATTACACTTTTTACGGCATTTGCTTCGAGTCCTTGCGGCGCAAGGTCGTTTTCTATACCTGCCTTTTCGCTGCTGTTGACACACATGGCCGAGCAAACTGTGTACGATGCCTGTAATTTGGCTAACCGTTCCTGTACCTGGTCGTAGCCGAACAAGCTTTTTCCGCCAACAAACCGTTGTTTGCTGTGGGAAATCGCCTCATCGAGCATGCGTTTTATAAATCCCATGCCGAGGCCGGGAAAATTCATGCGGCTGCGGTGTAGCAGGTCGAGCATCATTTTTACCCCGGTGGTTTGAGGTTGCAACCTGTGGGTAGCAGGAATTTTTACATCGATATGGTTGCGCCCGTAAGGAATCATGTACAGGCCCAGGTTATTAAACACCTCATCTACTTTTATTTCCTGGCCGGGTGAATTTACATCGCACACAAAAAAATCGATGTCGCGCTGTAAATTCCCGGACGGGGTTTGTTGTCTCGCTGTCAGCAGCCAATATTCTGCCTGGCCGGTAAGCCCCGCCCAGTGTTTTTTACCTTTTATATGAAATTTTCCGTCTTTTTCAGTGAAAAAGGTTTGCATGTTCAGTGCATCGCTGCCAAAACCGGGTTCTGTAATCATCAGCCCTCCCATGTTTTTTTTCTCCAGAAAATTTTTAAAAACACTGGCCTTTATTTCTTCCCGGGCATATTTTGAAACGGGTTGTAAAAACAACGCAGAGTTAATTCCGAAAGTTAATGAAAGGGCCAGCGATTCATAAGAAGCCGTTGCCAATAAAGCAATATTTTCGTGCATCTGGCCGCCCCTTCCGCCGTATTCTTTGGGTATGGCAACTGACAGCGGATTTGCAGACATGATTTCGTTTAAAGCGAGGGAAGGTATTCCGCGGTGCAGGCTCATTTGATCGATGTTGCCCCGCTCATAAAAAACACTTTGCATTTTTGATTTAAACGTGTCGAGAAAACTTGAAAATGGAAGTATTTTATTTTTTGTTGTTGGTTCTGGCGAAATGAATGTTGTATCAAAATAACTCATAAAATTGTTTTATTAAAGGCAAATTCCCGGCAGCGGGTTTTTTACATTTCAGTAAAACAATTTTTATACATGGAATGTTCGTTCTCATTAAACTACACCATTTTTTTTGTTTGTAACTATTTAGTTGAGGGGTGTGTAATGTTGTATTTTATTTCATCGATTTCCAGCTTTAACCAAGTCCAGTCGCCTTTTTCCAGTTTCCAGGAAGCTTCCATTTTGGCAGGTACTTTAATCCCTTCAAAAACAGCATAATCATTCACCGTAATAATCCATTCCAAACGTTTTGAACCGGGTTTGTTGCCCATAAACCGCAGGGCACTGAATTTTACAACGTCGCCCTGTTCGTTAAAATAAAAAATTCCGCTGCCGGTAGTTCCTTTGTGTGTTATGGTAGCCTTTGCCGAAAAATCATCGATGGCATCCCATTGAATATGCTGATTTGTTGCAGCCGACGGATACCAAACCAGTTCACCCAGGTAGCGCTGGAGGCTTCCTTCGTTTATCTTCTCACCTTTTTCGTTCACTACCGGGATAAGGCCGTTCAGTTTAATAAGCATTTCACCCTTTCCATTGACCAGTTTGTCGCGGCCTTTTATTTTAATGATGGGCGACATTTTCATTTTAACCGTCCAGATAAATGCAGGATTTCCGGTGGTTACATATTGAATTGCTTTGGCTGTGTACCATTTTTGCTGTTTGGGCTTCAGTTTCATCCAGGCCCTTTGTTTGACAAATGCAGTATTTATTTCGGACTTTCCGATTGCACCGGTTGTTTTCAGCCATTTCTGAACGGGGCGGGGAAGCGATTGAATTGCGGATTCTGTAAGTACCTTTTGTTTTGAAACCCGTACCTGGTTTAAAAT
>CAYRBS010000140.1:2511-6657 GCA_964422335.1 uncultured Mariniphaga sp.
CCATCCGTTCCGTTATTCTCGATGATATTTTTGTTGAAAGTATTGCGATGCGGTGCATTGGCTTCCCGTTCTCCCCTCAGGTTCACCCCGTCGTTTTCGTTGTTGTAAATATGGTTTTCGGTAAAAACCACATCGGTATCTTTGTGTCCGGTGCATATTCCAAACCGCCCGTTGTTATGAAACTGATTGTTGCGCACCTCACTTTGATATACCCGCCAACAGATAAAAAGTCCGTCAACATCGTTATGGTGAACGTTGTTGTTTTCGATTACGGTGAAAGGGGAGCCTGTGCCGGGGTGCATTCCGGTATTTCCGCTGCCCGAAATTTCACTGTTGCGGATGGTCACATTTTCGGTGATTTGCCAGCTGATTCCTTCGCCGTTAAAATCTTTCACATGCACATTATCCACTGTCACTTTTTTCGATTTAAAAACCAGGATTCCGGCACTGTTGCAGCCATCTGCTAAAAAGTTCTCCGCCCGGTTGCCGTCGGCAGTAAGGTTGGAAATATGCACATTTTCTGCTTCGATGATTTCAATCACAGAAGAAGCGTTGGAAACCAGCCCGTCGCGGTCGGAACGGTAATCGCGGATCAGGTAATCGTCGATATAAATAATATTGTCCTGTATATCGGTGATGTATGCCGTGGATACATTCCAGCAGGAACTTTTGTCGCGATCGGTCACCTGTATTTTCATTCCCGGCTCAAATCCATCGGAATTTTCTACGGTGAGTTTCAGTTCGCCGTAATCGGCATCCACCACAAATTTTGTTTGAACCCCTTTGTCTTTTTTCAAAATGGTTTCTTTGCCCGAGCCCATCAGGTGGACGTTCGATTTCATCCGCACAGGCGCAGTAATCTTAAATTGTCCCGGCATTAGTTTAACTGTACCACCGGTTTTGGCGACCTCGTTAATGGCGTACTGAATTGCCTGGTTGTTGTACCCGGCGAGGTCGGCGTCGCTTCCGCCCACTGTGATTTCTTTTTCCACTAATCGCGGCGAAACCAGTGCATCGGCTTCTTTTTCTATTGTTTGGGCTTTTAAAAAAGTGGTGCCGGCCAGGAGGAGGAGAATCAGTAATAGCTGTTTCATTTTATTTCTTTTTTAGAATTTATGCTGTTTAAACGGATAATGTAAACCTGCCGGCTTCCGGTGTGGGTGGAATTAAAACCAATCATATCGCCGTTGGGGCTCCAGCGGGCATGGAGATCGCATCGCCAGTGGCCGGTAAATGCTGCCGGCTGTGCAAATCTGCCCAACGGAAGCACTGCTTCGGTTTCCATATCCATCAGGTAAAGTTTTTCTTCGCGTAAACCCCGGCTGGGGTAAGTGTCGGTAATCATCCATTTTTCATCGGGAGAAAAAGTACCGTGCCCGTCGTAATCCAGCAATCCGTTTCCCAAACGTTTGTAATCCTGTTTTCCCACGGTGAACAGCACATGGGCATACTGTTTTCCTTCGTAGTTGGCAGTTACCATCAGTTCGTCGTCATTCAGCCAGTCGAAGTGGGAACCTTCCCAGTTATCGGGAAAACAGCGGAGCAGGTTGGTGCCATCCCGGTTGACCGTCAGCGAAGTGGTGTTCCTGTCAGGAATGGCCCGCGCCAGCCAGAAAATTTTGCTTCCGCCCCGGCTGAAAAGCGTGTGGTTAAAATATTCTATTCCTTCTTCCGGGATTTCCGGAACCAGCTCTTTTACCTGTGCAATGGAAACAATCAGTTTGGCTTCTCCGGTTTCCAGGTTGACCAGAAACAACCCGTCATCCTCCGGAAACTGCACGTTTGTTCGGGCGTCCTGTCCGTTGCCACCATAACCGTAATCGGTACGTGTATTGCGCAACCGCGAAAAGTTGATGCTGACCGCCTCTTTCCCGTTGGGCGAAACGGCGCTGACAGGGTAGGGCAGTGTTTTTATCTCTTCCCGGGTGTGAACATTCATGATTACCGAAACAAACCGGTCTTCACGTAAATCATTAAAAATAATAAGCGAATCGGGTGAAGTGCCGAGCCAGTGCGCCATACAACCCTGCTGAAAATTCCATGCCCGGGTTTGGGTGAGTGGAATAAATTCCTCTGTTTCCAGGTCAACAAGACCGAGAGTAGCCGGATCGTTTTCATCGGGAAGCCGGTGTTTTACATCGGTTTGTAAGACCGTTACATAACGCTGGTTGGCGCTCCATGAGTTAATGCCATAATAACTGGCAAGCAAGTGTTCTTTTCCGTTTTCGGTAATCTGTATGGGTTCGGATGGTTGAGGAAAATTGACGGTAATGCCTGATTCTTTTGAGTTTGTACTGCAAGCGAACAGTGTAGAAATCAGAAAAACCGATATTAATTTAAATACACCGGATTGGTTTTTACGCACTTTGAAGAATAAACAGAGGGAAATCTTTTTGAAATATCTTGTCATTGCCGTTTTTATTGGTTGTTTTCAAAGATAGTTTTTTATGGAACCTTTTCCAACTCAACCCACAGCGGAAATATGTTTTTCCCTTCAGTTGCATAATGGGGAATCAGGTCGCATTCCATATCCTGAAGATAAACCTCTTTCATTTCAATAACATCGGTGGGAATGGTGTTATTTTCAAACTGGATGATAGATGAATTGGTTTCCAGGAACATCTTCCCACCGGATTCGAGCGGCTGAATAAATTTGAACCGGATGTTGTACCTGCCCTCTTTAATTTTCACCCTCCACATTCCAAACACCTCTTCCTGCGTCCAGATTCCGCGGGCGCCGCCTGCATCGTTTCGGTTCAGGAAAACGGGGTTTTCGTGTTCGCTGCCGATGATAATCCGTGGCGGATTTTGCAGGTGCGGTGAGCTTGTGATTTCGGTAAGCAACCGGTCCAGTTCGGTTTTCATTCCGGATGCCCGGGTTTTGTTTGCAGGCAAAATATTGTGCTGTTCGAATTCATCTTCCTGGATATTGAACAGCTCAAAATCCTCCGTTTCTGCATCGTAACCGGTGTTGCCCACTAATTTATAGGGTCCTTTTTGCAGCGCGATGTTGTTGTAAAGTTCCGGATAGCGTCGGGTCCAGTAGAAAAATAATGGCCTGTCCTCAAAATCATCCGTTTTTCCTTCCTGCAGAACAGGCAGAAAACTTTTTCCATCGATTTTCCGGTCAGTTGGCATTTGAGCATGGCAAAGTTCCGAAAGGGTAGGCAGAATATCGATGTGGGCAGTGGTTGTTTCAATGTCCCGGTTTCCTTCAAAAAGCGCCGGCAACCGCCAGTAGAACGGCACACGCACACCGCCCCGGTAAACGCTGCCTTTGCGTCCCCGCATTCCCGCTACATACCTCGGCTGCTGGGGACCGTTGTCAGTCATGAAAATAACGAGTGTATTTTCTGTAATCTTCAGCTCTTCCAGCTTTTGCAGCAGTTTGCCCACATTGTCGTCGATGTTGGAAACCATGCCATACACTTTGCGGGCATCTTCCTTGTTTTTCTCGTTCATCTCCGGGAATGGCCTGCCGTCATCCTGAAAACCTGCTGCCGGGTCAATGTTTTTGTACATGTTGTAATATTCTTCCGGCACCTGCAACGGTGTGTGCGGTGCGTTAAAAGAGAGGTAGCAGAAAAACGGTTTTTGATGGTTTTTTTCAACAAACCCGATGGCTTCTTCCGTAAAAATATCTGAGCAATAGCCTTTGTATTCCTTTTGTTCGCCGTTGTACCAGAGCACCGGATCGAAATAACTGCTGTCGCGTTTAAAAAAGGTGGTGAAATCGCCGGGCTGGCCCATGCCGCCGGAAAGGTGGATTAGCGATTCGTTAAAACCCTGGTCACCGGGCCGCGACGGATAATTGTCGCCCAAATGCCATTTGCCGAAAATACCTGTTTCATAGCCCGCCTCTTTCAGCATTTCGGCAATGGTCACTTCCTCTGTTGCCATTATGGCGCCCCCGTTGTATGTATCGCGCACGCCGGTTCGCAAAGAATAACGTCCGGTCATGAGGCTGGCACGGGTGGGCGCACAAACCGGCGACACATAAAACCGGTTGAACCGGATGCTTTCGCGGGCAAAGTTGTCGAGCACCGGCGTTTTTACGTGCGGGTTTCCGGTGATTCCCAAATCGCCGTAACCCTGGTCGTCGGTCATAATTACGATAACATTCGGGTGCTGAATTTCGGGAGCTGA
>CAYRBS010000141.1:0-6573 GCA_964422335.1 uncultured Mariniphaga sp.
GGGCTTTTTGCCACCGAGGGAGGACTTTTTTACGGAGATGGCGCCAGCCTGCTTATTTCGCAGTTAATTGGCGTTGCCGCAGTTTTTGCCTGGGCTTTCGGTTTAGGGCTTATACTGTTTAAAACCATAAAAGCAACCATTGGATTACGCGTGAGCAAACGTATAGAAGAAGAAGGCCTCGATGTTTATGAACACGGGGAAAATGCCTACAATTAATAAACCTTCTTCGGCTTTTTAGTCTGTAGCTGTCTGAACAGGGTCCGCCGGTAGGGGCGGGCCCTTTCTTGTTTCCTGTTGATAACTTCGTCAGAAACCATCTATTTTTGGGAGAATAAAAACGCGGAGAATACTAATTTTGCTCCTTCACAAAAACAAAATAATATGCAAACCTGGTTTGAATGTAAAGTAAAATATGTAAAAGTTACCGAAAGCGGGAAAGAACAAACCGTTACTGAAAATTATTTACTCGATGCCGTGTCGTTTACCGATGCAGAAACACGGATGATCAGGCAATTGGAGCAAATGGTAAAGGGGGAGTTTTCGGTAACCGACATCAAAAAATCAAAAATAGCCGAAGTTTTTCCTTACGAAAACGGCGAGTGGTGGTTTAGAGCTACCATCAACCTGGTAACCATTGACGAAGAAGCAGGCAAAGAGAAAAAAATGCGCACTTATTATATTGTGATGGCCGACGATATCAAACAAGCATTGGAAAGGTTAGACGAAAGTTTGTCTTACCTGGTAATCCCGTATGTCATTTCGTCGCTGGCAGTAAGTACCATTGTAGATGTGTTTCCATACGAACCCTCCGAATCAGTGGTGCCTGAAGGGTACACCCCGGTAACCGGTGAATAAGCCAAACGGTCACAGCCCATTTTGTTGCTTCTGAGATTCCCTCATTTCAGCCATATTATCTTTTTGGCAAACATTGAATAGGAAATTGTTGTTTTTTGGTAACTACCACCATTATTTTGTAATTTAGTAGAAGAACAAGAAAAATCATACAAAATGAGTAAGAATACAAAAAACAAACAAAAGCCCGGGAAAAAAGACCGGAAAGAACTGATTCAATACATCAATCTTCAGCTGGCAGCACTTGGGCAGCCACTTTATTGTGAAGATCCTGACTCAGGCACAAGGCTTTCCAACGCCCGGTTTCTCTATTTAACAGAAGGATTAATAAGCAGTTTCCGCGAAAAATCGAGACTTCTTTCCGATCACCTTTCTCCAGCCGATACACGCATTCAAAGCTATATTGATGACTATTTAAAAGATGTTGAATTTGATAAACCATACAGGCTACCCGGTTCAACTTTCGTTCTCAACCAGCCAGGGATGGCACGCGAAGTGAGCCTGCCTCCCGACGGAGATTCATTTAAAAACGAACTGGTTAGTTCATACCGCCTGAAGCAGGGTATTTTAAATAACCCGGCAGATGACAAGCGCACTACAAAAGGAACCTTTCATATTGTGGAAGGAGGGCTCCCGGTGGCACCCGACAAAAAAGAAGTACCCAAAATAGCTTTTGCCCACATGGTCCATGCTGCGCTGCATCCACCGGAGGAGCTTAATACTTTACCGTTCACAGCCAACCAAAAAAAGAAAGCCAAAACAATGGTTTCATTGTTGCTGCGACCAGTTGTGAGCCCCGAAGTAAAAGGGTTGATGAGCCATAAAAGCATGGAAATCCGGTTTTTCGCACCGGGTAGTTTAGTGAGTAACCTCGATTTTGTTGAAACTATTTTCGGAAATGCAGGCGACCACAACCTTGCGGAAAACGATGCGGCACTGGACATTGAACACTGGACAGGGCATACCGGCTGCATAATACTTGCCCCTCAACTTACCAAACTCAAAAAGAAAGATATTGGATTGCCACATTTCGACAACGCCACGGAAAGGCAGCGTAACGACGGAATGTACTGGAAAGACGAAAACGAACTTTACAATAACGGCAGTGCATTTAAAATTACCTGCCGCGACGATCGCGGTGTGGTGGTAACACTTATAGCCAATAATTACTACGGCTATTCGAAAAAAGAGATTAAAACCCAAATTGGATATTCGGCCAACCTCTACGGGATGGTGGAAGAAGAACATGCCGGGGGCGCTATCGCATTTCCACGCGGAAACATGGGTGACAACATTTACGGTGAATCATTTTCTGAAAAATTCGATCATAAATTTTCCTTCGAAGAAGTAAAAAAACTTCTTGCCGGGAAAATTGACGTAATGCCGGAAAACTACGCCATCGATAAAAAATATCCCAACATCATTTACATTCATGAACATGCCGATATCGAGATTGAGAAAGGCTCTGTAACATGGATGCACCAAGGAAAAAAACAAAAATTAAAACTCTCACCCGATAAGGTTTACGTGCACCCCACAGGGCACAAGTTTCAACTGGTAAAACACCCCGAACAAAAGTTGTGGCGTATTGTCGATACTGCCCCCGAGGGAACTTTCTGCCACAAGCCCAGCACGGTTTCAGGCGGAGGAAAATCGGAAATCTCCAAGTCGATGCAGAACGCCATCAAATATGGATCATTCTACATTCAGAATCTGGAAAAAGATTCCGAAATGGTGGATATGCTCATTAACTACGATTATTCCAACCGGTGGAAAACAAAATATCCCAATGCAAGGCCATCGAGGCCGTTACTGAGTCCGCAACGCACACTGGGATCGGCCGTAAAACTGCTCACCCCTTCGGACCAATACAACGACGAATACAACCGGTTCCTGGAAAGTATCCCCGTGCACGTAAAAACATTGACACTGTATATAAAACGGTTGTATCGTACACACCAGGACAAAGGTTCGTGGAAAGAACACCTGAACGTGGAAATTGTAAACGGAAGGGACGGAAATGCGTTGCGCTACAAACACAAAAAAATTGTAGCAAGCTACGTTCGCATCGGGTTCAATCCCGATGGAAAATGGTATCTGCACAAGCTGCGTTCCGATTTTATTCCCAGCCAAAAAATTCAAATGGAAGACGACATTACTGCTTCCATTACACTGCCGGCGAACCAGCTGAACAACTTAAATCCCGAATATGCGAACAAAAGCGTGAAGCTGGTTACCAATTGCGAAAATTATTTATTCCAGCGGCCCGATGAAGCCATCATCAGGGGATACGACAAAAACGCCGAAGCCGACATAGTACGGAACAATACGTTTCTTACCAATTACGAGCCACTTACGCGACAGGATGCCATTGAACTTTACGAAGATGCCATCCATTTCGATGAATATACCCAACCCGTAAAAGACCTCATTAAGAAAGTGGCAGAAGGACATAAAGACTGCTATTTTGTTTCTCCGGCCCACACGCGTTTGGTTGATGGTGTCCCCACCAATAACCCACGATACCTTGAGCGTAATTTGTTTAAAAAAGAGAACCAGGATTCCTATCTGGCTGAAACAGGGGCCCGTTTGTTCCGCAAAGTACCTCCGGAAAAGTCAGTCCACTTTCCCGTAAATGCAGTTCTTCCCGGTCGCCGGAACAACCCGGCAGAAAAAAACAAAGGAATTCGCTCGCTGAGTGTTTATAATCCTATACACTACCAGGAAATTCCTGAACTGTTTATGGATTTTATTTGCAGCCTTACGGGCAAATCGCCCTCCACCACCGGAGCCGGCTCCGAAGGCGCCCTCACCAAAGGACCATTTAACATGCTGGTGCCCACCACCGATTTAAACAACGCGCTGCTTTCCTATATTCTTTCTGAATACCAGGGGTTTAGTTCAGCAGCAGGTTACATTGGCCAAAACAATCGTTTTGATCACGACATCAGTATCCTTATTCCGGAAATATGGGCCCGGTTAGAACCGGAAGACAGGGACGCAAAACAACTTATCGGGAACAAGTGCCTCGACAAGTTGGAAGATTTTGAGTACAACGGAGAAAAAATTAGGGCCAGCAGATTGGGTTACCGTATCAACAAAAATTTTGCTTTCCGTTGCATGAACAAACTGTTTGATGAACCACTGGCTGTGTTTAACGATGAAATGCTCCAACCCGAAACCCAGGACATGGAAGCGTTTGCTGACGGCATTAAAAACATTGTGGAAGCCCAGCAGAAAGTAGCGCTCCGGTATTTCGAAGACGGAAGTGTGGATGCAGCTATCCCGCCACTGAAAATACTTCTCCACATAATGGCTTACGGCAACTACGAAGGCAAAGAATTAAGCCATCCGGATTTGCGTAAAGAATTTGACAGGGATTATGTACTTCAAACCGACTGGTACCACGACAGGTTAAAACTGAAACAACAGAAAGATGCCGGTTTTTTGAAAAAACAAATCCAATACCTGAAAGATTTTATGGCCGAGCCCAACAACCAGGAACTAATAGAAAAAATGCAGATTGCCCAACGTTTGGAAAAAACAGAAAGCCGGTTACAATATGTAGAATCGGAAGACTATTTTAACGAGCTGGTTGGCACAATTGGCGCCGACCCGTTATTTCGAAAAAAATAAATTTTAACCGAACGTAAAAACAGCCTGCCGAAGTTATGGCAGGCTGTTTTTTTCAAGTTAATTACCAGGTAGATTATAAATTTACAAGGACTTTATAAAAGTTAAACTCATCTCGTTTCAGGGGGTCGAACTGGTAATACGCCACGGCAATGCGGCAAATATCCTGGACGGTTTCATAAATCTGGGACATTTCATTTTGGGCATAAGTGTTCAGCTCGTTTTCACTCTCGAGGGCTTCAAAACAACTTTTGTAATGTTGAATTTCCCTGGCCGACTCAAGAATTTTATTAAACAAAGACTCAGGAACACCTTTGTGAACAATCCTTCTTCGGGTTCCTTCATCGAGGTTTTCGGCAAAAGTGGTTAAAAACTTATACAAACTCAGGTGATCCCCGTTTTTGGCATCACTGAAGTAATCGCTGTAGCCCAGCTTAGTAAATACTTCTTTTAAAAAGGCTTTATCGTGTTTAAAATCCACCTTCAGGGAAGCGCGAAGAATTTTTAGGCTTTGCAATCCGGCCACCATCACTTCGTGCCATTCGCGGTAATTTTTATCGTCAATGCTGTCGAGATTTTCGGCATAATATTTTTCAATGGTGTCGGCTATCCAGACATTAAGTGAGGTGGCATATTCCGGGTCCCACTCTTTTCGGACGCTGGACAACTCGTAAATGTTTTCTTTAAACGATTTGGCAATTTTTTGACAAGCAAGAATAGTGGCTGTACTGGTTGGACATAAGGTTGCAGTTTCCATGGTAGTGATTTTTTTGATTATTCTTTTGCGTTTTAGTTCCTACAAAACTACCAACTAAAGTACAAAATCACTACTACAGAAACTTTAAATATAGGATGTTATACAGTTATGTTATGGAACTATGTTTCATAACCATGTTCTGCAATACCCCTATCTGAAGAAAATTGTGAAAAAGATTAGATTCAAGTTGATTGCACGTTATTTATGCCGTTTCTTCAGTTCGCTTACCACATCTTCCAGTCGGTACCCTTTGTGCGAAAGCAAAACAATCAGATGATAAAGCAAATCTCCGGCTTCGTAAATAAAATTTTCATCGTCGTTGGCCATGGCGCCGATAATGGTTTCAACCGCTTCCTCTCCTACTTTCTGGGTAATTTTTGAAGTGCCTTTCTGAAATAAGGAAGTGGTGTACGAACCTTCGGGCATTTCTTTTTTCCGTTTATCGATAAAATCCTGGAGGTAACTTAAAAACTGAACCCCGCCTTCTTTATTCGTTTCAAAAAAACAGGTATCGGCTCCGGTATGGCACACCGGCCCTTCCGGATTGGCTTTAATAAGCAGCGTGTCGTTATCGCAGTCCACCAACATGGAAACAACGTTCAAAAAATTACCCGATTCCTCGCCTTTGGTCCACAACCGGTTTTTGGTACGGCTGAAAAACGTAACCTTCCCGGTTTCGGTGGTTTTTTGCAGGGAATCGCGGTTCATAAAACCTACCATCAGCACTTTCAATGTTGAATTATCCTGAATAACTGCCGGAATTAAACCGCCCAGCTTGTTAAAGTCTATCTGTTCGATACCTGAAAACTCGTTCATAATAAAAATTTTGCCGCGAATTTAACAATTCTAATTTTACCGTACCACAATTCCTTGTTCCCTCAAGTACTGTTTAAGCTCGGGAATGGGAATTTCGTTGTAATGAAAAATGCTGGCCGCCAAACCGGCATCTGCTTTTCCTGTGTTGAACACGTCCACAAAATGCTCCTTTGCCCCGGCACCTCCCGAAGCGATAATTGGAATTTTCAGCGATTCGGCAAGTTGCGACAGTTGCTCGTTGGCAAACCCGTTTTTGGTTCCGTCGTGGTTCATGGAAGTAAACAGGATTTCGCCCGCTCCGCGATCCTCAGCTTCCTCCGCCCACGAAAACAGCTCTTTATCGGTTGGGATTCGTCCGCCGTTTACGGTCACTGTCCAGTGGCTATTTTCATCGCCCCGGGCATCGATGGCCACCACCACAAACTGGCTTCCGAAACTTTTGGCCATATCGTCAATCAGTTGCGGATTACGCACCGCCGAGGAATTAATGGAAATTTTGTCGGCGCCGGCATTCA